>JBFHQK010000044.1:0-13585 GCA_041592255.1 Fontimonas sp. | reverse complement strand
CCGAGATGTCGAATGACGACGCCCGGCTCGAGGCCGAGGCGCTGGGCATCCGCTACAGCCTGCTGCCGATCGAATCGGCCTTCGACGCCTTTGCCACCACCCTGGCCGACACATTTGCCGGCCGCGTGGCCGATCTGACCGAGGAGAACCTGCAGTCGCGCTGCCGCGGCGTGCTGCTGATGGCGCTGTCGAACAAGTTCGGGCATGTGGTGCTGACCACCGGCAACAAGAGCGAGATGGCGGTCGGCTACGCGACGCTCTACGGCGACATGTGCGGGGGGTTCGCGCCGCTCAAGGATGTCTACAAGACGCTGGTCTACCGGCTGGCGCGCTATCGCAACACGCTCGCACCGGCGGATCGGCCGGTGATTCCGGAGCGCGTGATCATTCGCCCGCCGAGCGCGGAGCTCAGGCCGGATCAGAAGGACTCAGATTCATTGCCGCCGTACGAAGTGCTCGATCCGCTGCTCGAAGCCTACGTCGAGGAGCAGCTGTCGATTCCCGAAATCGTCGCGCGCGGCTTCGACCAGGCCACGGTGATGCGCGTGGCCGCGCTGGTGCGGCGCTCGGAGTACAAGCGCCGCCAAGCGCCCCCGGGTCCCAAGGTGACCGGCTGCGCGTTCGGTCGCGAGCGCCGGTATCCGCTCACCGCGGTCTACGGGGATATCTGACGCCGTCTATCTGGCGCCGTCCCTGGCGCGACTGCACGCATCGCGGCAGCCCCGGTCCGCCCATTCCGGGCCGGGCGGTGATCCGGTATGCCTCACCTGCGGATTGCGGTCGACGCCGACCGCTGGCAGCGCAGCGGGCTGATAGCGGGCTGATCCGGCGTCCGCCGGATCAGGGCGTGCGGACTCAGTCGCCAAACAGGCGCGACCAGAAGCCGCGATCGTCCTGCTTCAGTGCGGCTTGCGGGGCCGTCGCCAGGTAGGCCTGCCGCAGCTTGCGCGCGTCCTCGGCCTGATCGTTGAGCCCGAGCGCGGCATAGCTCTGCTTGAGCAGTGCCAGCGCCTCGATCGTCGCCGGCGCGCCCGGGTACTGGGCCACGATCTGCTCGGCGCGCTTGGACGCTGCAACGTAGGCGCCGCGCCGCATGTAGTACTCGACGATGGTCAGCTCGTGGCTGGCCAGCCGGTTGCGCAGATAGATCATCCGTGCGCGTGCATCGGCCACATACGGACTCTGCGGGTAGCGCTGGATCAGCAGCGAGAAATCGTCGAACGCGCGGCGCAGGTTGCTGGTGTCGCGACGCGTCGTGTCGAGGCCCATCGCCTCCACCAGGCCTTTGTCGCGGTCGAAGTTCACCAGGCCCTTGAGGTATTGCACGTAGGCCGCGTTCTGGTGGCGCGGGTAGTCGCGCAGGAAGCGGTCGGCTTCGGCAAGCGCCTCTTCGGGCTGGTAGTTGCGATACATCGCGTAGGTGCGCTCGACCTGGCCCTGCACCGCATAGTCCGTGAACGGATAGCGCAGTGACAGCTGGCTATAGCGCTGGATGGCGCCGGTAAAGTCGCTCGATTCGAGCGCCTGGCGCGCCAGCCGGTACAATTCAGCGGCTTGCAGCCGTTGCTCGCGCGCCGAGACCTGCTCGGGTTTGAACGGATTGCCCGGCGGTGGCCGGTTCGGATCCGAGCTGCACGCGGAAACGACCACAGCCAGTGCCGCAACGACGATGCGGAATTTCATCGAACAAGGAAGGCTTCTGCGGAAGCTTCGAGTATAGCCCATGACGGATGCCGGCCCAGAAGACGACAACGACCTGCTCAGTGCGGAGGTACCGCCGCAGCTCGACGGTCAGCGCCTCGATGTCGCGTGCGCGAAGCTGTTCGACAGCTACTCGCGCTCGCGCCTGCAGACCTGGATCGAGGCCGGTCGCCTGTGCGTGGATGGCCAGCCAGCCAGCCGCGGCCGGGACCCGGTGCGTGCCGGCCAGCTGCTGTCGCTGGACCCGGAGCCCGAACCCGATTACCGCGTGCAGCCGCAGGCGCTGCCGCTGAATCCGCTGTATGCCGACCGCGATCTGGTCGTGATCGACAAGCCGCCCGGGCTGACGGTGCACCCCGGCGCCGGGCAGCGCGACAACACGCTGCAGAACGCCTTGCTGCATCACTTTCCGCAGACCGCCACGGTGCCCCGCGCCGGCATCGTTCACCGGCTCGACAAGGACACGTCAGGGCTGATGGTGGTCGCCCTCAACCTCAAGGCGCACGCACGGCTGGTTGCCGAACTGCAGGCCCGCGACATCCGCCGCGAATACGACACGCTGGTGCAGGGCGAGCTGATTGCGGGCGGCACGATCGAGGCGGCGATCGGGCGTCATCCCCGCGACCGCCTGCGCATGGCGGTGCTCGACCACGGCGGCCGCGACGCAGTGACGCATTATCGTATCGAGGAGCGGTTCCGGCAGTTCACGCGCTTGCGCGTGCGGCTGGAAACCGGACGCACCCATCAGATCCGCGTGCATCTGGCCCATGTCCGGCATCCGATCGTCGGCGACGTGACCTACGGTGGTTCGCTGCGCGGTAGCGGCCTCGATGCGGAGTTGCGCGATGCGTTGCGCGCGTTCCCGCGTCAGGCCTTGCACGCGCGCGAACTCGAGCTGACCCATCCCGGCAGCGGTAAGCGCATGACCTGGTCGGCGGAAGCGCCGGCCGACATGCAGCAACTGTTCACGCTGCTGCGTCGGCACGCCGCGCCGGCGTGAACGGACACTGAAGCCGATGATCGGCATCGTGCGCGCGAACTGGGCGGCCCCGGCGCGGGTGCACGCGCTGCAGACCTTGCGCAGCGGGGGGGTCAGCGAACCGCCGTTCGATACGCTCAATCTGGCGACGCACGTCGGTGACAGCGCGCAGGCGGTGGCGGAGAACCGTCGCCGGCTGCGTGCCGAGCTGGCGCTGCCGGCGGACCCGGTGTGGCTGCGCCAAGTGCATGGCACGCGTGTGGTCAGGCTGCCGGAGGTGCAGGACGAGCCCGAAGCCGATGCGGCCTGGACCACGCAGCCCGGGGTGGTGTGCGCGGTACTGACCGCGGACTGCCTGCCCGTGCTGCTGTGCGCGGACGACGGCAGCGTGGTGGCCGCCGCGCACGCGGGCTGGCGCGGGCTGGCGGCCGGCGTGCTGGAGGCCACCGTGGCCGCGCTGCCGCTGCCGGCGTCGCGACTGCAGGCCTGGCTGGGAGCGGCCATCAGCCCGCGTGCGTTTGAAGTCGGGCCCGAGGTGCGTGCGACCTTTGTCGCCGATGCGCCTGCGCTTGCGGCCGCCTTCACCCCCGGCGCGGGGGATCGCTGGTATGCGGACCTCTATGCGCTGGCGCGTGGCCGGCTGCGGCGCGCTGGGATCGGCGCGATCCACGGTGGAAGCGCCTGCACGCACTCCGATGCGCAGCACTATTTTTCGTACCGTCGCGACGGGCGTAGCGGTCGCATGGCGACGCTGATCTGGATCGCGCCGGCCTGAGTGTGCCGCGAATTTTGTTGCGCCATACGGGAGCGTCTGCTACAACACGGCGCACCGCGGGTGCGTGCGCAGCAGCGTTGCCGGCACCCGCGCGTTCAATGAAGAAACCGTGTCGAGGTTTCCAGTGCGGCGGGAGGGGGCGTCGACGGCCAGCTAAAGCTCGCGTCGAGACAGCGCCATCATCCCGACCGCATGTGTGCGTGGCTTAGACCAATACATTGGGAGCAGGGGATGGCAGTCAAGAACGGCAACGGCGGATTCCGGCCACTCGCGATCTCGGTCGCGGCGGCGACCATGGCTTACAGCGGCGCAGGGCATGCGCTGGACTTCGATATCGCCGGCACCACCGTGCGGCTCGAGAACCTGGTCACGATCGGCGCGGCGATGCGCATGCAGGATCGCGACAACGCCCTGGTCGGCAAGTCCAACCTCAACCCCGGCATCTGCGTGCGCCGCGAAACGCCCACCGGCGACGGCCCCGATCCGTCCGGTAACAACACGTTTTCTGGTGACACCTGTTCCGCCACGCGGCCGTACAGCGATACCGACGACACGCGTACCGCCAACGACCGCTTCATCGAGCAGCCCGGCGGCTTCCAGCCCAACGGCGACAGCGGCAATCTGAACTTCGACAAGTACGACATTTTTCACGCAACGGCGAAGATCACCAGCGACCTCAATTTCGATTTGTACGGGTTCAACGTCTTCGCGCGTGGACTCTACTTCTTCGATGCGCGCTACGAGGACTTTCAGGAGCGCCATCCCGACACCACGCTGCAGCCGTTCCGCACCGGCTACCCGGACGTTGCGCGCGAGACCAACGGCACCGATTTCAAGATGCTGGACTATTTCGTCAGCCGCACCTTCGAAGTCGGCGATCGTATGGTCAGCTTCAAGCTCGGCAATCAGGTGCTGAACTGGGGTGAAAGCTCGTTCCTTGCGCTCAACAGCCTCAATACCATCAATCCGCTGAACCAGGCCCTGCTGCGTATTCCCGGCTTCGACATCAAGGAGCTGTTCCTGCCGGTGGGCATGGCCACGCTCAATGCCGATGTGGCCGACGGTCTCAATGTCGAGGTGTTTTACCAGTACGACTGGGAGCCGTTTGTCGTCGATCCGGTCGGCAGCTACTTCTCGACTGCCGACATCCTCGGAGCCGGCGCAACCTACGCCATGCTGTCCTTCGGCAAGGCGGCGGAGGATCCGCTCGAGCTCTACGCGCCGTACCGCAACCCCGACGATCCGGCGGCGGCGCTGGGCTCGCGCTCCGATCGCACGATGGCGCGCAACTTCGCCGAGGAGCAGAAGCGCCGCCCCGACAAGGGTGGGCAGTATGGCATCGCGCTCAAGACCTATCTCGAAGGCCTGAACAACGGTACCGAGTTCGGTTTCTACTTCGCCAACTACCACTCGCGCGTGCCGACCGTGGGCATCATCGCCGCGGACGCAACCTGTCTGCCGGATGCGCCGCTGGGCACGCCGGCTGACAATGCGCTCGGCCTGCTCGATCCGACCGGCTGCGGCGTGCCGGCACAGAATCTGGTCGTGCTCGGCACCGGGATGGGCACCTACCAGCCGGCGACCGGCGCGAGGGATGGTCTGCCGGTGGGTTCGATCAGCTATTTCGCCGAGTACCCGGAAGACATCCACGTCTACGGGCTGTCGTTCAACACCACGCTGGGTGATTGGGCGTGGTCGGGCGAATACGCCTTCCGTGACAATCTGCCGGTGCAGGTGCACACCACCGACCTGGTCTTCGCCGGCCTGCAGCCGGCGTTCCCGGAGCAGGATTTCTCGCTTGGCGTGGTGACGCTGCCGGGCCGGCGCACCGCAGTACCGGATTTCGTCTCGGGCTACCGTGGCGTCACCTACGGGCCCGGCGACTACATCCGGGGCTATGAGCAGATGAAGGTCGGTCAACTTGGCACGACCTTCATCAAGACTCTGGGCGGCGACAATCCGATCGGGGCCAGCCAGATCCTGTTCCTGCTCGAACTGGGCATGACGCATGTGATGGACTTCCCGGACATCGACGAGCTGCAGTTCCAGGGCGCGGGTGTCAATACGCACGTTTCCGCTGGCGCCGATGGCAGCCCCGGCGTCAATCCGGTCGACGTGCGCACCGATCCGAATGACCCGAGCACCAACAAGGGCCAAGCGTCTCTACGTCAGAACCCGCTCGCGCACCCCGACTTTGCCGGCTTTGGCACCGACATCTCATACGGCTACCGTCTGGTCACGCTGACCAAGTACGACAGCGCGTTCTGGGGAATTAACCTGGAGTTCCTCGGTGCGCTGTTCCATGACGTCGAGGGTGTGGCGCCGGGCCTGGGCCAGAACTTCGTCGAAGGCCGCAAGCAGATCCTCGCCGGCCTGCGCTGGGATTATCTGTCGCGTTACACCGGCGAGATCCGCTACACCTGGTTCACCGGCGATCACCGCCGCGACTCCGCGCACGATCGCGACTTCCTGCTGGTCTGGCTCGGCTACCAGTTCTGACGAGGCGGTTCTGATGGGGATGGGTCGGACCCGCCGCGGCTGCGCGGCGGCGATCCGGCAACCGCTCCTGTTGTGCGCGGCGCTGCTGGCCGTGTCGCCGGCGGCGGCGGGGCGGGTGTCCGAGCAGGACGCCGCCCGGCTCGGCACCACGCTCACGCCGCTGGGGGCGGAGCGCAGCGGCAATCGCGACGGCACCATTCCCGTCTGGGACGGCGGGCTGCGCGCCCCGCCGGCCTGCTTTCAAGGCGAGGGCGCCCGCTACTGCGATCCGTTTCCGCAGGAGCGGCCGAACTTCGCCGTATCGGCCGCCAACCTGCAGCACTACCAAGACCGGCTCAGTCCGGGGCAGATCGCGCTGCTGCGCAAGTTCCCTGACAGCTACCGCATGCCCGTGTACCCGACGCGGCGGACCTTCGCGAATCCCCAGTTCGTCTATGAGGCCACCCGCGCCAACGCAACGCGCGCCGAACTGCGGGGCGGTGGCGAGGCGCTGGTGGGCGCGGTGACCGGGATCCCGTTCCCGATTCCGCAGAGCGGACACGAGGTGATCTGGAACCACAAGACGCGCTATCGCGACGTCTCGGTGCAGCGCTGGAACAACCAGTTCGCCGTGGCCGCGAGCGGCGACTACAGCCTCACGAAGATCCGCGAGGAACTGCGCTTCGCGTACAGCCAGCCGGGCATCACCGCCGACGCGCTCGACAATGTGCTGCTGTATTTCCTCCAGGTCACGACGCAGCCGCCGCGGCTGGCGGGCTCGCTGCTGTTGATCCATGAAACCATGGATCAGATCAGGGAGGCGCGGCGCGCCTGGCAGTACAGCCCCGGCCAGCGGCGCCTGCGGCGCGCCCCCAGCATCGGCTATGACAACCCCGGCACGGGGACCGACGGCCTGCGCACCAACGATCAGGCCGACACCTTCAATGGCGCGATGGATCGCTACGACTGGAAGCTGGTCGGCAAGCAGGAGCTCTTCGTTCCCGCGAACAGCTACCGCTTGCACAGCGATGCCGTGCGCTACAGCGATATCGTGCGCAAGGGTCACGTCAACCCGGATCTGGTCCGCTACGAGCTGCGGCGCGTGTGGGTGGTGGAGGCGAATCTGCGCGCCGGCAGCGTCCACGCCTACAAGCGCAGGCGCTTCTATGTCGACGAGGACGGCTGGCAGATCCGCGTCGTCGACATCTATGACGCTCGCGACGAACTGTGGCGCGTGCAGGAGGCGCACACGGTGATCGCTTACGACAAGCCGTATGAGCTACCCGTGTGTGAAACAGTGTACGATCTCGCCGCCAACCGGTATCTCGCGCAGGCGCTCAACAATGAGGATCCGGAAACCGTGACCCGGACGTTTGAGGTCGATCACTTCGAACCCGGTAACGTTTCCAAGCTTGCGAAGAAGTGACGGTGCATCTGCGCGTCCTGGTCTGACGACGCAATCATGCTCCGCGCATCGCGCGGACCTGTGGGGGAGTGGAATGAACACGAATACGTATGGGCGGATGAACAAGCGAATCGGCGCGGTGATGGTCGGCCTGGCGCTGGCCAGCTGCGCGGCACTGGCGCAGGACGAGGGCGCGGTCGAGGCCGTGGTCAAGTCGCTGCCCTCCGAAATCAAGCCGCTGACGCCCAAGAGTCTGCTGCTCGATGTGGTCAATACCGGCGCGCACCTGATCGCCGTGGGGGACCGCGGCGCCGTGGTCGCGTCCAATGACGGACGCAGCTGGGCGCAGGTGCAGACGCCGACGCGCTCGGCGCTGACCGCGGTTGCTTTTGCCGATGCCGAGCACGGCTGGGCCGTCGGTCACGACGCCGTCATTCTGCACACCAGCGATGGCGGCCGGAGCTGGAACCTGCAGAACTTCGAGCCGGAGCTGGAGAAGCCGTTCCTCGACGTGCTGTTCCTCGACGCCGATCGCGGCTTCGCGGTGGGGGCCTACGGCCTGTTCTACAAGACCGAAGACGGCGGCCAGACCTGGACCGAGGTGGACTCGCCGATCCGCGAGAGCGAATGGCACTTCAATACGCTGGTGCGCCTCAATGACGGCACGCTGCTGATTGCCGGCGAGACCGGCACCTTGGCCAAGTCCAGCGACGATGGCGCGACCTGGACCGCGATGGTCTCGCCCTATGAAAGCTCATTCTTCGGTGCGACCCCGCGCGGCGCGAAGGGGGCGGTGATCTTCGGCCTGCGCGGCAATGTGTTCGTCACCGAGGACATTCACGCCGGCCAGTGGAAAGAGGTCGACACCGGTTCGGTGGCGTCGATGTTCGGCGGGACCGAACTCACCGACGGGCGCGTCGTGCTGGTCGGGCTCAACGGCAACATCATGGTGTCGTCCAACGGCATGGACGAGGTTGACCTGCTCAAGTCGAAGGCGGGCACGCCGCTGTCGGCGGCGGTGCAGTTCGACGGCGAACTGATTGCGGTCGGCGAATCCGGCGTGCAGAGCATCGCGCTCAAGTAGCACGCGGTCCGAACACCAGATCATAGAACGAGGGGGCGCAGCTTATGGCTGGCAAAGCAATGTTTTCGCAGGAAAAAATTCTTGCGGTCGTGGAGCCTATCGTCTACGGCAAGCGCGGCCTGATGCTGGCGCTGCTGGGCGTGCTCACGGCCGTGTTCGCGTGGTTCGCTGCCGGTACGCATGTCGACGCCGGTTTCGACAAGTCGATTCCGCTCGAGCACCCGTACATGCAGGTGCTCAAGCAGTATGAGGATGACTTCGGCGGCGCGAACACCGTGCTGGTGGCCTTGATCCAGAAGGACAAGAGCCAGGACATCTACAACGAGCATTTCCTGAGCAAGCTCAAGAAGGTCACCGACGAGATCTTCTTCCTGCCCGGCATCGACCGTTCGCGGGTGTCGTCGATCTTCACGCCGGACGTGCGCTACGTCGAAGTGGTCGAGGGCGGCTTTGCCGGCGGCAACGTGATCCCGGCCGAGTATCAGCCGACCGACTACTACTTTAACCTCGTGCGCGCCAATGTCGGCAAGGGCGGCCATGTCGGCCGCTATGTGTCGAAGGACCAGCGCGGCGCGATGGTGTTCTCCGAGTTGCTGGAGGTCGATCCGGTCACCGGACAGAAGCTCGACTACCGCGAAGTCGCCAAGCAGCTCGAGGAGAAGATCCGCGGCCAGTACCAGGATGACCAGGTCGACATCCACATCGTCGGTTTTGCCAAGGTGATCGGTGATGTCACCGACGCCGCCAACGAAGTCGTCATGTACTTCTTCGTCGCGCTGGGCATGACCTTCGTGCTGCTGATTCTCTATCTGGGCAGCTTCAAGCTCTCGATCCTGCCGCTGGTGTGCGCGTTCATCGCGGTGGTCTGGGAGTTTGGTTTGCTGACGGCGTCCGGCTACGGACTGGATCCGTTCGCAATCCTGGTGCCGTTCCTGATTCTGTCGGTGTCGGTGTCGCACGGCGTCCAGTACACCAGCTCCTGGGTTTCCGAGCTGGCGACCGGCAAGAACGGCTATGACGCCTCGCTGGAGACGTTCCGGCGCCTGGCGATCCCGGGCACCACGGCGCTGATTACCGACCTTGCCGGCTTCCTGACCATCCTGCTGATCCCGATCGACATCATCCGCGAGATGGCGCTCAACGCCTCGTACGGCATGGTGGCGATCATCGTCACCAACAAGATCCTGATGCCGATCTGGCTGACGTACATGGACGTCAAGGACGTCGAGCACTTCGTGCAGAAGCAGCATGCGCGCGAGGCGGTACTGAATCCGATGTTCCGGGCGATGACGGTGGTCACGCGTCCGCTGCCGGCGGCGATCATCATCATCGGGTTGGCAGCCACCTACGGCTGGGCGACCTGGAAAGCCGAAGGCATGCTCTACGGCGACTCGCAGGCCGGCGTCCCCGAGCTGCGTCCGGATTCGCGCTACAACAACGACTCCAACGCGATCACCGAGAACTTCACGATCGGCACTGACATCCTCAAGGTGATCGCCGAGACCGACCCCGAGGCCTGCATCAAGTTCGAGGTGATGGAGCAGATCGACCGCTTCGGCTGGCACATGGAGAACGATCCGGCGGTGGCGTCGATCCTGTCGCTGCCCTGGGCGGCCAAGACCGTGAACTCGGCGTTCTCCGAAGCCTCGCCGAAGTTCAAGGTGCTGCCGCGCAACCAGTACGTGATGGTGCAGGCGATCACGCCGATCCCGACCTCATCGGGGCTGCTCAATCCGAACTGCTCGGCGATGGCTGTGCTGCTGTTCACCACCGACCACAAGGCGGTGACGCTCGATCGGCTCACCGATCAGGTCAAGGCCTTCAATGCCGACAACGCCAAGGCCTGGTTCGAGGCGCACACCGGCGTCGACGCCGCGTACTGCGACAGCAAGCTTTCGGCGCGGCGCGACTGGGGCGACGCCAAGGTTGCGCTGAAGAAGCGCATCACCAGCCTCAAGGCGCAGAACCTCAGCGATGCGGAGGTCGACGCCCATACCGAAGTCGGCGCACTGCGCCAGCGGGTCGCCGACACCAAGGCCAAGCTCGACGGCTTCGACAAGCCGTGCCCGGTCAACTTCGCGCTTGCCAGCGCGCAGGGCGGCGTGATGGCGGCATCCAACGAGGTGGTGCACGCCAAGGACAAGCCGATCGTCTATTACGTCTACGCGGTGATCATCGTCTTCCTGTGGCTGTCGTTCCGCACGGTCGCCGGTGTGCTGTCGATCCTGCTGCCGCTTTACGTGGTCTCGGCGCTGATCGTGGCGCTGATGGCGGTCAAGGGCATCGGCATGAAGGTGGCGACGCTGCCGGTGGCCGCGCTGGCGGTGGGTATCGGCGTCGACTACGGCATCTACATCTACTCGACCATCGAGGAGTTCGTGCGTAAGGGCATGAGCCTCGCCGACGCCTACTACGAGACCCTGCGCATGACCGGCAAGCCGGTGATGTTCACCGGCCTGGTGTTGTCGGGCTCGGTGGCCACCTGGCTGTGGTCGGGGCTGCAGTTCCAGGCGGACATGGGGCTGCTGCTGACCTTCGCCTTCTTCGCCAACATGATTGGCGCGGTGCTGGTCTGCCCGGCGCTGTGCCGCTATCTGATGAAGCTGCCCCACGGCTGAGACCGGGGTCGACAGGCCGTCACACAGCCCCGCTTCGGCGGGGCTGTGCGTTTCGGCCACCGTTGAACGCGACGCCGGCGCCGGTGATGGCGCCGACGGCTCAGGCGCGCGATTGCGCGCAGTCCACCCGGAACAGGGCGCGATCCTCGACGCGCAGTGCGGTCAGCGCGCCGTTCCAGACGCAGGCGGTGTCCAGCCCGAACACGCGCCACTGCGGCCACGCCACCTGGCCGAGCGTCGACCAGTGACCAAAGGCGATCGCGGTGTCCTGGCTGGCGCGGCCGGGCGCTGCGAACCAGGGCAGCAGTTGCGGCGGCTGGCTGCCGGGGGCGCCCTTGTGCAGAAAGTCGAACTGGCCGTCGGCGCTGCAGTAACGGGCGCGGGTCAGGCAGTTGATGATGAAACGCAGGCGTGCGGCGCCGCGCAGTCCATCGTCCCAGCGCGATGGCTCGTTGCCGTACATCTGCGGCAGGAACTCGGCGCGTGCGTCGGCGTTGCGCAGCATCGCTTCAGCCTCGGCCGCCAGCGCCAGCGCCGTGGCCACCGTCCATTGCGGTGCGAGGCCGGCATGAATCACCAGCAGGTCGGACGCCGGGTCGTGCCACGCCAGCCGCTGCTGCGCGACGAAGTGCAGCAGCTCGTCGGCGTCGTCGGCGCGCAGGACGTGTTCGAGTCCGTCGCGCGCGGTGCCGTGTCCGGCCGCGGCGCCGAGCAGATGCAGGTCGTGATTGCCGAGCACCGTGGTCGCCGCCGCGCCCAGATCACGCACGAACCGCAGCGTCGCCAGCGAGTCGGGGCCGCGCGCGACCAGGTCGCCGGCAAATATCAGGCGGTCGGCGCCGGGTGCGAAGCGGCAGCGCGCCAGCAGGCGCTGCAGCGCATCGAGGCAGCCTTGAACATCGCCGATGACATAAATCGCCATGATCAGATCGGGGACAATGTGCTGAATCCAGCGGGATTCGCGCAGCGGCGCAAGCCGACAAGCGGTAGAAATGCGCACGCCCGCGAGCTTTGACGCCCACCGGGGGCGGCACCATAGTAAACGCACCTTCGGCGCGATGCCGGACATTGGCAGGAGAGGGACATGGTGAAGCAATTCGTGGCGTGGTGCCGGGCGTTCGCCGCCGACGACAGCGGTGCGAGCGCGGTCGAGTACGGTCTGATTGTCGGCCTGATTGCAGTGGCGCTGATCGCGGTGCTGGCGCTGGTCGCCGGTGACGGTTCGACCACCGGTCTGACCGGACTGTTTTCAACCGTCGCTGACGAAGTCAATAGCGCCGGTCAGTAGCGGCTTGCTGCCGCTGCTGCCGTGGCTGCTGGCGCTGTGGGCGCTCGGCGTCGCGGCGTGGGATGTGCGCTATCGGCGCGTGCCCCATGCCGCGTTGATCGCTGCGGCCGCAGTGGCACTGGTGCTGCTGGTCGCCCGCGGCCAGGGCCCGCTGGGCGCCGGCTGGGCCAGCAGTGCAGCCGGCGCGGCACTGGGGCTGGCGCTGTGGCTGCCAGGGTATCGACAGCATCGACTGGGCGCCGGCGACGTCAAGCTGGCCGGCTGCATCGGCCTGCTGCTTGGCGTTGCCGCCGCCGCCGAGGCGATGCTCTACGCAGCGCTGCTGCTCGGCCTGATGGCAGCGGGCGCGCGGCTGGCGCGCCGGCCACAGGCACGATTGCCGGCTGCGGTGGCGTTTGCAGGCGGTATGCTGCTGAGACTGTTCGGGGGGCCGCAATGGATCGGTTGAAGGAGTGCTGATGAAGGCGCGCAGCGCCGCTGCCGGCGTGCAACGCCGCCCTCAGCGGGGCGCTGCGGCGGTGGAGTTCGCGCTGGTCTTCCCGATGCTGTTCCTGCTCGTCTACGGCGTGATCGTCTACGCTTATGTCTTCGTGCTGCAGGAGTCGATCGTCTACGCGGCCCAGGAGGCGGCCGAGGCGGCGGTGGCGGTGGATCCCGAAGTGGGGGGATTCGCGGAGCAGCAGGCCGTGGTGCGCTCGACCGCGGTGGCGGTGCTGGGCTGGCTGCCGCAGAGTCAGCGCAGCCGGGTCCTCGGTGACGGCGGTGAGAAGGTCGCAGTGCGGCTATGTCCGGAAGGTTCGCAGGGCTGTCCCATCGACAGTGACGCGCTGGTGGTCACGCTCACCTTCGATGTGCTGACGCCGACGCCGCTGTTCCCGGTGCTTAATCTGTATATTGTCGGCAGCGTCCCGCCGTTGCCGACCGCACTGACCGCGACGGCCGTCGTGCGGATCTGACGTGGGGGAATGACGGGGGTCTGGGAGAACGCATAATGAGCAGTACCACCCTGAAGATCGTTGCGGTCGTGGCCGTGCTGCTGGCCGTGCTGCTGGCCGTGGTCGGCTTCCAGATCAGCCGCAACTACGCCGAGCAGGCGCAGAAGGCGCAGCAGCAAGTGCGCCAGCAGGACGTGCAGCAGACGCTGGCAGTGGTGGCGCTGCGCCCGCTCTCGGCCTACCGGCCGATCGCGCGCGACGCCGTTGCGCTGGTGCCGGTGGCGGTTGTGCCGGCCGGCCCCTACGGCAGTATCGATGACGT
>JBFHQK010000043.1:0-13989 GCA_041592255.1 Fontimonas sp. | reverse complement strand
CGTGTCGGCAGCACCGACATCCTCAAGGGCCTGAACCTCACCGTGAATGCGGGCGAAGTCCACGCCGTCATGGGCCCCACCGGCTCCGGCAAATCGACTCTGTCGAAGATTCTTGCCGGCAGCGAGGACTACGTCGTCACCGATGGCAGCGTGCAGTTCCAGGGGCGCGACCTGCTGCCCCTCAGCCCCGAGGAACGCGCCGCCGCAGGCGTCTTCCTCGGCTTCCAGTATCCGGTCGAGATTCCCGGCGTCAGCAACATGGTCTTTCTCAAGGCCGCGCTCAACGCTCAGCGCAAGCAGCGCGGCGAAGCCGAACTGGCCACCGCCGATTTCCTCGCCTGGGTGCGTCACCGCGTCAAGCAGATGAAAATGGACCCGGCGATGCTGTCGCGCGGCGTCAACGAAGGTTTCTCCGGCGGCGAGAAGAAGCGCAACGAGATCCTGCAGATGCTGGTGCTCGAACCCCGGCTGATGGTGCTCGACGAGACGGATTCCGGTCTGGACATCGACGCGCTGCGGATCGTCGCCGACGGCATCAACGCGCTGCGCGCGCCCGAGCGTGCGACGCTGCTGGTGACGCACTACCAGCGCCTGCTGGACTACGTGCAGCCCGATCAGGTGCATGTGCTGTCCGGCGGCCGCATCATCAAGTCCGGCGGCCCCGATCTTGCGCGCGAGCTCGAGGAAAAGGGCTACGGCTGGCTGCAGCAGGCGGCGTGATGCTCAACCGCGACACTTATCTGAGCGCCTTCGAGCGTTTCAGCGCCGGCTTGCCGGTTGCCGAGCGCCAGGCACGTGGCGATGCACTGCAGCGTTTCCTCGACATCGGCCTGCCCAGCACCGACGAGGAGGCGTGGAAGTACACGGACTTCAGCAAGCTCGCGGGGGAATCGGTCTCGCTGACCGAGCCGGGGCCGTCGCCCGATCTGTCGGCGTGGCAAATTGCCGGCGCCCAGACGCAGGTCTGGCTCAATGGATCCGCGGACGCCCAAAACGACGCCGCGGCGGCGCCCCTGCGCGACGCGCCCGGGGATGACACCGCCCACCCCGGCTTTGCGGCCCTCAACGCCGCCTTCGCCCGCCCCGGCCTGCAGCTCGACCTGCCCGCCGGAACGACGCGCAGCCAGCCGCTGCAGGCGCTGTTCGTGACCCAGCCGCAGCACGACGGCGCGATGGTCCACCTGCGCCATCGGATCCGGCTTGCCGACAACGCCAGTGCCACGGTCCTGCTGCACGATGTGGGCCTGAATGAATGCACGCGCTGGGTCACGCAAACCCTGGAGCTCGAACTCGGCGCCAACGCCCAGCTCCAGCTGATCCGCCTGCAGGACGAATCCACCGGCACCCGCGGCTGGTTCCAGGCCAGCGCACAGCTGCACGCCGGCGCGCGGTTGAACGCGCTGCAGATCGACTTCGGCGGTGCGATGGTGCGCAACGACTGGCGCGTGCGCCTGCTGGCCCCCCAGGCCTTTGCCGCGCTGCACGGCCTGTTCGCCCCCACCGGCCGCAGCCACGTCGACAACCACACCCTGATCGAGCATCTCGCGCCGCATTGCACCAGCCGCGAATATTGCCGTGGCCTGGCCTGGGAGCGTGCGCAGGCGGTGTTCAACGGCAAGATCGTCGTGCATCCGGGCGCACAGAAAACCGACTCCGAGCAGCGCCTCGCCAACCTGCTGCTGTCGAAGCACGCCGTGATCAACGCCAAGCCGGAACTGGAGATCTATGCCGACGACGTCAAGTGCGCGCACGGCGCCACGTTCGGCCGCCTGGATCCGACCGCGCTGTTCTATCTGCGCACCCGCGGCGTGCCCGAAGCCGCAGCGCGCGCGCTGCTGACCTTCAGCTTCGCCAATGAAATCCTGCAGCGCATCACGTGGCCGGAACTGCGCCAGGCCGTGAGCACACGTTTCCTTGCGCGCATGGGTGGCGGCTTCGATGCCGGGGAACAGGCATGAACACCGCAACGCCGGCCTTCGATCCTGCGCGCGTGCGCGCCGACTTTCCGATTCTGGCCGAGCGCGTCAACGGCAAGCGTCTGGCCTATCTCGACAACGCCGCGACCACGCAGAAGCCCGAGGCGGTGCTGCAGGCGCTCGACGGCTACTACCGTCACAAGAATGCCAACGTGCACCGGGCCGTGCATGAGCTGGCCGCGCGCGCGACCACCGCCTACGAAGCTGCGCGCGAGCGCATCGCCGCGTGGCTGCGCGCGAGCCGCGAAGAAATCGTCTTCACGCGCGGCACCACCGACGCGATCAACCTGGTCGCGCGCAGCTATCTCGCGCCGCGCCTGTCACCCGGCGATGAGGTGCTGCTGACGACGATGGAGCACCACTCCAACATCGTGCCGTGGCAGCTCGCGGGAGCGAAAACCGTCGCCGCGCCGGTCAGCGATGCCGGCGAACTCGACTTCGACGCCTGGCGCGCGATGCTCAACCCGCGCACCCGGCTGGTCGCGGTCGCCCACGTGTCGAACGCGCTGGGCACGACCAATCCGATCGCGGCGATGATCGAGGAAGCGCACGCCCGCGGCATTCCCGTGCTGGTGGACGGCGCCCAGGCGATCGCCCACCTGCCGGTCGACGTCGCCGCGCTCGATGTCGATTTCTACGCCGCATCCGCGCACAAGTTCTACGGCCCCACCGGCTTTGGTTTTCTCTACGCCAAGCGCACGCATCTCAACGACATGCCGCCGCGCGATGGCGGCGGCGACATGATCGACACGGTCGCGTTCGACGGCAGCACCTGGAACGAACTGCCGTACAAATTCGAGGCCGGCACCCCGGACATTGCCGGCGCAATCGGCGCCGCCGCGGCCCTCGACTACCTGGCGACGCTCGGACTCGACGCCATCGCCGCACACGAACATGCGCTGCTGGCGTACGCCACGGAGCGGATGTCCACGGTCCCAGGGCTGACGCTGGTCGGCACCGCCACGGACAAGAGCGGCATCCTGTCGTTCGTGATGGAGCGGGCGCATCCGCAGGACATCGGCAGCATCCTCGACATGGCGGGCGTGGCGATCCGCACCGGGCATCACTGCACGATGCCGCTGATGCGGCGCTTCGGCCTGCCGGCGACCGCCCGCGCCTCGCTGGCCGTCTACAACAGCCGCGACGACATCGACCAGCTCATCGACGGCCTGCAGACGGTGAACCGGCTGTTCGGCTGAGGCGCCGGCGGTGAGTCTCGCTACTGGATCGGCTGCGCCAGGATCCACAATCCGGCAGTGGTGAACGCGACCATCAGCACCAGCATCGGCACCTGACTCAGCAGCGCCTGCCGGCGGGTCGGAAACAGGCGCAGCGCCTCGAGGTGCGCGAGCCAGACGCTGACGATGTGGCCGAACAGGATCAGCCCGACCTGCGTGTGCCAGACCGTGCCGGGATCGGGCAGAAACGGGGCCCGGTACAGGCCGGCAGTGCCGAACAGATTCCAGCCCCGCCCCAGCGGGTCGGACAGCAGGCTGACGATCTTCACGCCCTGGGTCAGCAGCAGCGTGTAGTAGTGGGTGACGTGGTAGACCAGGGCGATCGGCAGCAGCGAGAACGCAAACCCCAGCGCCAGCTCGCGCAGCGAGTGCCGCCCGCCGCCCAGCCGTCTGGCCAGCGCGACGAACAGCAGGTAGACCGCGAGGTAGACGAACGGCGACAGCAGCAGGCACAGGGTTTCGTAGGCCAGGTACCAGGGCCGCAACTGCACGTAGGCATGGATCGGCGGCCGGCCCAGCCATGCCGTCAGCAGCCCGGTGGCGTCACCCCAAAACAGGCGGTACCACGGCACCGTCGCGCGCAGGCCGTCAAAGGCGGTCGACGAGAGCATGAACAGCACAAAGACCAGCAGGCTGACATGCTCGGCCCGCGTCTCCAGCAGCCCGGAAAACGGCGCACGCAGGCGCAGGCCGCGCCCGGGCCGATAGTCCAGCGGCGCCATGTGCGCCAGCAGGCGCAGGAACACGCCGAAGAACTCGCCATGGCGGAACCAGGCCTCGGCGCCGAACAGCCACACGCCGAACAGGTTGACGCCGCTGTACGCCGACAGCCATTGCGCCAGCGACAGCGGCCGCGTGAAACCGAACAGCTCGACCCAGATGAACCCCATGTACAGCACCAGCGCCGGCCAGTACGCCAGCCGTGCCGGATAGCGCAGCCGTCCGCGCAGGAAGCCGCGCCAGACACGGCCGACCAGTTCGGCCAGCGTGCGCCAGGGGTTCATCAGCGCATAGAGATCGCCGATGATCGCGGTCAGATATGCAAAGCCGAGCACGAACACGACCCAGAAGAAGGTCATGTTGAAATTGCGGTAGGGATCGCGGGTGCCGAAGTATCCGCTCAGCAGACACAGCGCCAGGCACAGCAGGCCCAGCGCGCGCAGCCCTTGCCGCAGGTACAGCCGGCGCACGAGCGGTCGCAGCCCCGGCGCCGACAGCACATCGGGCGCCGCGCGGGCGCGGCGGGCAGCCGGCGCACTGCCGAAGTAGCCGACGATCAGGAACGAGACCAGCAGCGCCGCCGCCGCGCCGTAGGCGTACATCCAGAACGGCATCGGCAGGCTGTACACGCGGCCGAACGAATGCGCGACCGCGGTCGACGGACACGCGGCCGCGGCGCACAGCACCGCGGCCCGCCCGGCGCGGGACTCAGCGCGGCAGGACTTCGAGCGCACCGATCTCGGCGTGGGTCCGATGCAACTCGATCTCGAAGCGGCCGGCGTGTTCGGCAACGAAGCGCAGCGTCGCCGGCTCGCCGGCGCGCAGCCTCAACGCCAGGTCATAGCCGTGCAGGTGCATCTCGTCATCGCTGGCGCTGGTCACGGTCAACTCGACCGTATCGCCCGAGCGCACCCGCAGCACGCGATTCTCGGCGCCACCGGGCGGCACCGGCGCGCTCAGACTGAACCGCTGCGTCAGCGCTTCCGGCGCAGCCTGCGCCGGATCCGCCGCCGCGCCCGCTGCGGTGGGCACCCCGGCTGGAGCTGGAGCGGGCGCCGGCAGCGGCCGCAGTGCGATCCACAGCCCGGCCAGCAGCGCCACCGCGGCGGCAACGAACAGTGCAAATCTCATCGTCGCGTTCCGGTCTTCAGCGATTGACCGTCTGTTCCCACATCTGCAGATAGGCCTCGGCCGAGTGATACAGCGCATCGAGCGCCTCGCGGCCGCCCTCGAGCCGGATCTCCTCGACGTAGTCCGCCACCATGCCGTAGTGCGCGGTGCCGACCTCGTCGATGTGCCAGCTCTTGCCGCTCTCCGGCACCGTCTGCAGGTTGAAGCTCACCGGCTCGATACCGTCGAACTGCGGCCCCCAGTCGGCGCCCTGGAACAGCGTGAACGGATACTGCACCGGCTTGGCAGTGGCGCCGCGCGGCCCCGCGCGGTTGGCGATGCCGTTGGCATCCATGCCGTAGCCCAGGGCCATCGGCCGCCCGGCCGGCCAGACCGGCTTGAGCTTCTGCAGGAATTCGACATGTCCCCGCCCATTGGGCTTCATCGGATAGATCAGGCCGCCCAGCGCGAGGATGTCGCGGGCCTGCTGAGTCGAGATGCCGCCGTGACCGCCATGCGCGGAGATCAGCGGATACGGCGGCGTCTGCGCCTTGGCCATCTCGATCATTTCGCTCTTGATCGACAGCTCGGCGTGGTCGATGTCGATGATGAAGCCCTTCGCCATCAGCTTCTGCATCGCGTAACGGCCCAGCTCGGTCATGCCGCGCGCGTTGCACTGGCGGCGGCCGGGCGGGTAGATCGGCGCCGGGCCCTGCAGCAGGCCGATGACCGCCGAGCTGAGCGGGTCGCTGCCGGTGCCCGGCATCGCGGTGGTCATCACCGCGCCGGCGTTGTAGAAGTAGGCGTCGCCCTCGCCGCCGTCCGGGCAGTCGTAGGTGTTCCAGAAGCGGCCGGTGCCGTAGAAGCCGACCAGGTTGAGCGCAGCGCCGTCGAAGATGCCGGTGCCGCCCAGCGCGCTGTTGACGTCGTGATACGGGAACAGCTCACGCACGCCCAGTTCCCAGACCTCGTCGATCTGCCGGTCGATGTCTTCCTTGCTGCAGCCCGGGGTTTCGTTGCCCAGCGGATCGAAGTGCACATTGCAGCGGAAGATGTTGGAGAACTCCAGCCCGGCCACGACGGCGAGCTTGCCGTCGTTGATCACCCGCCGCGCTTCGGCCGGATCCTTGACGATGCGGAACCAGCCCTTGCCCGGCCCGCCCTCCTGGGCGTCGACGTAGTCCTGCAGCTGGTACAGATACTTGACCTGGGCGATGCCCAGATCCATGTCGCGGCACTCGAAGCCCTGCGCGTCGGCGCGCACGCTGGACATGTAGATCTTGGCAACGTCGCACAGCGCCTCGATGTTGGTGCCCTCCGAGACCATGATGCGCAGGCCGGCCTTCCAGGCGCGCTGCAGCCACGTGTAGTACATGGCCTGATGCAGCATCGAGTCGCGCGCCGGCCAGTCGATGAAGCTCGGCCAGCCCTGGGTGTCGTGGCCGGTCAGCGGCGTCATGTCGAGGATCGTCGCTTCCGGATCGCGGCTGCCGTCGGGTCCGTGCCAGTCGGCGCAGTCCTCCATCGCGTGCGGCACGCCGAAGCGGTGGAACATCTGACCGTACATCGCGCCACCGGCCGACGGCCCGACGATCTCCTTGCCATCGGACATCTCATGGCCCATGGCCATGTGCGTGTGCACTTCGGCAAAGCCGATCACCGGCTGGTCGACCCCGCGCCCGGCGTAGGTCGTGCCCACGACGTCGTCGGCGAGTTCCGGATAGGCGGCGCAGCCGGTCGTCGGCTCGAACACAAACGCAGCCGCCGTGTCGTCCAGCAGCAGACGCCCTTGCGCGTCGGCGGCCAGGAAGCCGCCGGTGGCTTCGAGGCGGGCGCGATACTGGCCCGGAGCCGGCGTATCGAGGATCCAGTTCGACGCGCCCGAGGCCGTCTCGGCAACCGTCACCGCGCTGCCGCTGCCGGCGAGCAGCTTGCGATCCGGTGCGTAGAACAGGTATTCGCCCAGTGCGGTCGGCTTGAGGTAGAACGGCTCGGCGGCGTCCGCGCGCGCCGCGCTCGCCGCAAAGCCGGCGCCGTCGCGCACGACGTAGCGATCCACGCCCGCGGCCTTGAGCACGAAGCAGCCGTTGGCGAGGTCGAAGCGCGTCAGCGCAGTCTGCGTCGGCCGCGGATCCTGGATCGGCGCCGCCGGCGCACGCGCATCACCACAAGCCGCCACCGCAACGGCAAGCCCCGCGGCCGCCAGACCTGATCTCACACTGCGCACGTCGTTCTCCCCGGATGATGCGAATGCTTCGAACCAAAAATAGTAGGCGCAGGCGCGCCGTACCGCGACGGTAGAATTAGCCCACGCTGCGGCTGGTCAGATCGGCTGCAGATGCTGCAGGCGCAGATCCAGGCTTTCGCTGCCCTGGTAACGGTTGACCGCCAGCGCATAGACGGCCTCCAGCCTGCCGGCGCCGCGCATCCGCGCCGCGCCGCCGAAATCGATCGCCGAGACGATGCCGCCGGCGTGGCGCAGCCGGTACTTGATGTGATCGCCGCTGCTGCCAACCGGGCGTGCGTCGGCAATCTCGAACCTGCCCTGGAACAAGGGTTCGGCAAAGCCCTGCCCCCAGGGGCCGGCATGCTCCAGCGCGTGCGCGGTGTCGAGATTGAGCTCATCGTCGGCCAGCTCGCCATCGGTCTCGATCACGCGCTCCAGCGCCGCCGGATCAAGTTGCGCCGCGCATTCGGCGTCGAACGCGGCGTGGAAACGCTGCAGCTGCGCCTCGTCGAGACTCAGGCCCGCCGCCATCGCGTGCCCGCCGAACCGGCGGATCAGACCGGGATGGCGCGCGTCGATGGCGGCCAGCACGTCGCGCAGATGCAGGCCCGCAATCGAACGGCCCGAGCCCTTGAGTTCGCCCGCCTGCTGCGCGCGCGCGAAGGCCACTGCCGGGCGGTGACGCAGCTCCTTGAGCCGGGAGGCCACCAGCCCGACCACGCCCTCGTGCCACTGCGGGTCGAACAGGCACAGCCCGACGGTGCCGGCCTCGTCGAGACGCTCGAGTGCTTCGAGCTGCATCTGTTCCTGGATATCGCGGCGCTCGCGGTTGAAGCGGTCGAGGGTCTCGGCCAGCGCCAGCGCCTGCGCGGGATCGTCCGACAGCAGGCACTCGATGCCGGCGCGCATGTCGTCCAGACGTCCGGCGGCGTTGATGCGCGGCCCCAGCGCAAAACCGAGATCGCTCGAGCCGATCCGCTGCGGCGTGCGCCCGGCGCAGCGCAGCAGCGCGGCCACACCGGGACGGCTGCGCCCGGAACGGATGCGCCGCAGGCCCTGTTCGACCAGGATGCGGTTGTTGTGATCCAGGCGCACGACATCGGCCACCGTGCCGATCGCGACCAGATCGAGCAGCTCGGCCAGGTTGGGTTCGCTCCGCGCCGCAAACCAGCCGCGCTGGCGCAACGCCGCGCGCAGCGCGAGCAGCACGTAGAACACGGTGCCGACCCCGGCGAGCGACTTCGAGGCGAAGCGGCAGCCAGGCTGATTCGGATTGACGATGGCATCGGCGCGCGGCAGCTCGGCGCCGGGCAGATGATGATCGGTGATGACCACGCTCAGGCCCAGACGACGCGCGTGCTCGACGCCGGCGAGGCTGGCAATGCCGTTGTCGACCGTCACCAGCACGCTTGCCCCGGTTGCGCCGGCCAGCTCGGCGAGCGCCGGCGACAGGCCGTAGCCCATGCGGAAGCGGTCTGGAACGACGTAGTGCACCGCGGCGGCGCCCAGTGCGCGCAGACCCAGCACGGCCACCGCAGTCCCGGTGGCGCCGTCGGCGTCATAGTCGCCGGCGATGACGATGGTCTCACGCCGCTCGAGGGCGTCGGCCAGGCGCGCCGCGGCGGCGTCGATGCCCAGCAGCGACGCCGGCGGCAGCAGATCGCGCAACTCCAGCGACAGCGTTTCGGCCGTCACCTGCCGCGCCGCGTAGACCCGGCGCAGCACCGGGTGCATCGATGCCGGCAGAAGTTCGGGCGCGCCCGGCGCGCGGCGGCGAATGACCGGATCCGACGCCATCGGCGTCGTCTACAGGCGCGCGAGCAGGGCCTTCTCCACCGCCGCGCGCTCGGCCGGCACCTGGATCAGGTCCTTGAGCCCGTCCTTCATGACGATGTCCGGGTCCTTCAGTCCGTTGCCGGTCAGCGTGCAGACCACCGTCGAGCCGGCCGCGATCTTGCCGGACTTGATGTCGCGCAAGGCACCACACAGCGAGGCAGCCGATGCCGGCTCGCAGAACACACCCTCGCTGACCGCGAGCAGCTTCTGCGTTGCCAGGATCTCGGCGTCGCTGCACTCGTCGAACCAGCCGCCGGACTCCTTCTGCACCACCCACGCCCGATCCCAGGACTGCGGATTGCCGATGCGGATCGCGGTGGCGACGGTCTCCGGGTGCTCGACCGGACCGCCGCGCAGGAACGGCGCCGAACCCGCGGCCTGATAGCCGACCATCTTCGGCCGCGTGCTGTTCGCGCTCAGGCGCGACACGTCGGGCGCGCGGCACTGACCCTCGCAGAACGCGCAGGCCGCGGTGCCCAGGCCGATGGCCTCGCTGTAGCCGATCCAGTGCGCGGTGATGTTGCCGGCATTGCCCACCGGCAGGCAGTGGTAGTCCGGTGCGCGGCCGAGTGCCTCGACGATCTCGAAGGCCGCGGTCTTCTGGCCCTGCAGCCGGTAGGGGTTGATCGAATTGACGATCGCCACCGGCGCGGTTTCGGCGACTTCCTTGACCAGGCGCATGCCGTCATCGAAGTTGCCCTGGATCTGCACGACGACGGCGCCATGCACGACCGCCTGCGCCAGCTTGCCCAGCGCGATCTTGCCTTCGGGAATCAGCACGAAGGCGGTGATCCCGGCGCGCGCCGCATACGCCGCCGCCGCCGCCGAGGTATTGCCGGTCGACGCGCAGATGATCGCGCGCGAACCTTCGTGCACCGCCTGAGTGACCGCCGTGGTCATGCCGCGGTCCTTGAACGAGCCGGTCGGGTTCAGGCCCTCGAACTTGACGTAGAGCTCGCCCTCGAAGCCGACCTGCCGCGGCAGGTTCTCCAGCCGGATCAGGGGCGTGCGGCCTTCGCACAGGGAGATCGCGCGCACGTCGGCGGCGAACGGAAGACGGCTGCGGTAGTGCTCGATGATGCCGCTGTAACGGGTCACGGGACGTCTCTGGGAACAGATAGGCGGGAACAACGGAATTCTATGCGGGATCGGCCTGGCGCATCGGCAGCCGCACCTCGAGCCCGGCGCGGACCGCGGGCCAGTCGCGCTCGATGACACTGAAATACACCGAATCGCGGATGCGTCCGGACGCGGTGATCATGTGGCTGCGGTGCGTGCCCTCCTCGACCGCGCCGATGCGCGCGAGGGCGCGCCGCGACGCCGTATTCAGGGCATCGGTCTTGAACTCGACGCGCAACAGCGCCAGCGCCTCGAAGGCGTGCCGCAGCAGCAGATACTTCGCCTCGGTGTTGAGCGCGGTGCGCTGGAAGGCCGGGTGGAGCCAGGTCCAGCCGATCTCGGCACGGTAGTCCGCCGCCGAGGTGATCACCAGCCGTGTGCTGCCGGCGACGCGGCCGCTGGCGACATCGACCTGCACGAATACCAGCGCGCGCCGCGCCGCCTGCTCGGCCAGGGCCTGGTCGACAAACACGCGCATGCCCTCCGGCGAGGCCGACGACCGCGGGTACCAGGCCCAGATCGCCGCATCGGCGCCGGCGGCGCACAGCGCCGCGTAGTGCGTCTCGCACAAAGGTTCCAGCCGCACGTGAGCTCCGCGCAGCGTCACCGGCTCGAGCGCCAGGGGCTTGCGGCCGTGCACGATGTCTCCGGTCTGGCGGCTCCGCCGCAATCAGTCGAACTTCTCGACGCGGAAGCGCGCCGAGCCGCTGCGCACGAACGGCAGTTTCTGCATCTCCGCCAGCGCATCGTCAAACCGGTTCTCGGGGATCACCGAGGTGATCAGCGCCACCGTCGCGTCGTCACCGCCGCGCGGCTCGCGCTGCAGGATCGCCTCGACGCTGATGTCGTGCGCCGCCAGGATTGCGGTCAGCTGCGACAGCACGCCCGGCTCGTCGGCCACGCGCAGGCGCAGGTAGAACGCGCTTTCGATGTCGCCGATCGGCAGCACTGGCAGCGGGCGCAAGGCGTCGGGCTGGAACGCCAGCGCCGGCACCGCGTGGCGCGGATCGGCGGCCAGCGCGCGGGCGACGTCGAGCACATCGGCGACCACCGCCGAGGCGGTGGCGTCGCCGCCGGCGCCACGTCCGTAGAAGCCGACCTGGCCGACGGCATTGCCGTGCACGACCACCGCATTGAGCACGCCATCGACCTTGGCCAGCAGCACGTCGTCGGGAATCAGCGTCGGATGCACGCGCAGTTCGACTGCATCGCCGTGACGCTTGGCGATGCCCAGCAGCTTGATGCGGTAGCCGAATACCTGCGCAATCTTGATGTCTTCCGGCGTGACCTTGGCAATGCCCTCGACGGTGACCTTGTCGAACGACAGCGGCATGCCAAAGGCGATCGCGGCCAGGATCGTCAGCTTGTGCGCCGCATCGATGCCGCCGACATCGAAGGTCGGATCAGCCTCGGCATAACCCAGCCGCTGCGCCACCGCCAACGCATCCTCGAAGGACTCACCCTTCTCGGCCATCTGCGTGAGGATGTAGTTGCAGGTGCCGTTGATGATGCCGGCGACACGGTCGATGACGTTGCCGGCCAGTCCCTCGCGGATCGCCTTGATGATCGGAATGCCGCCAGCCACCGCGGCCTCGAAGGCGACGACGACACCGGACGAACGCGCAGCGTCGAAGATTTCGTTGCCTTGCTCGGCGAGCAGCGCCTTGTTGGCGGTCACCACCGGCTTGCCGCGCGCCACTGAGGCCAGCATCAGATCACGGGCCACCGCCTTGCCGCCGACCAGCTCGACGACGATATCGACATCGGCCTCGCGCGCCAGCCGCAGCGGGTCATCCCACAGGCGCACGCCGGACAGATCGCAGTCCCGCGCCCGCGTCAGATCGCGCGCGGCCGCATCGGTGACCACCACCGGAACTCCGACCCGGCGCGTGATCTCGGCGGCGTTGTTCTTCAGCAGGCGCAGCACGCCCTGCCCGACCGTACCCAGTCCGACGACGCCGATTTTGACCATTGTGCTCATGTTGTCCGAGTCCGTCGCATTCTCGCCCCAGGGGCCGCGGCGTCACGACCGCAGGCCGCGCGCGCAGACCGCCCGGCGCGAACTAAGTTTTCGCTTCCTTGAGCATCCGCTTGATGCCGCGAATCGCCTGACGCGTGCGGTGCTCGTTCTCGATCAGCGCGAAGCGTACGTGGCCATCGCCGTATTCACCAAAGCCGATGCCCGGAGACACCGCCACCTTGGCCTCCTCGAGCAGCCGCTTGGAAAATTCGATCGAGCCCAGGTGCCGGAACGGTTCCGGGATCTCGGCCCAGAGAAACATCGTCGCCTTGGGTTTCTCGACCTTCCAGCCGGCTGCATTGAGGCCATCGCAGAGCACGTCGCGCCGGGACAGATACATGTCGCGGATATCGGCCACGCAGTCCTGCGGCCCTTCAAGCGCGGTGATCGCCGCGACCTGGATCGGCGTGAACATGCCGTAGTCGAGATAGGACTTGATGCGCGCCAGCGCCCCAACCAGCGTCGGATTGCCGACCATGAAGCCGACGCGCCAGCCCGGCATGTTGTACGACTTCGACAGCGTGAAGAACTCGACCGCCACATCCTTGGCACCGGGCACCTGCAGCACCGATGGCGCGGTGTAACCGTCGAAGACGATGTCCGCGTAGGCCAGATCGTGAATCAGCCAGATGCCGTGTTCGCGGCACAGCGCCACCGCCTTCTCGAAGAACGCCAGATCGACGCACTGCGTCGTCGGGTTGCCCGGAAAGTTGAGGATCAGCATCTTCGGCGCGGGCCAGGTCTCCTTGATCGCGCGCTGCAGCTCCTCGAAGAAATCGACCTCGGGCGTCAGGCGCACGTGGCGCACGTCGGCGCCGGCGAGGACCACACCGTAGGGATGAATCGGATAGGCGGGATTGGGCACCAGCACGACGTCGCCGGCCGCCAGCGTCGCGAATGCCAGGTGCGCGAGCCCCTCCTTGGAGCCGATCGTCGCGATGACCTCGGATTCGGGATCGAGCTCGACCCCATAGCGCGACTTGTACCAGCGGCTCATCGCGCGGCGCAGGCGCGGCACGCCCTTGGACACCGAGTAGCGATGCGTGTGCACCGCCTCCTCGTCGTGGTGCTCGGGCTTGACGTAGTCCGACTCGGTACCGCGCACCGCGGCCTCGACCAGCTTGTCGACGATATGGCGCGGCGTCGGCTGGTCCGGGTTGCCCATGCCGAAGTCGATGATGTCCTCGCCGCGGGCTCGGGCCGCTTTCTTCAGATAACCAACAATATTGAAGACGTAGGGCGGCAGGCGCTGGATGCGCGGGAAGACGGTATTCACTGGGAGTCCCGACAGGAAGAAGCCGGCAGGTGGGCGAAAAACGGGCCGGTATTATCGAATCGCTTCCGGTAACTTGCAAAGATGCAGCGCCGCCGCCATCGCGCTAGGGCCTGTTAACGCTCATCGGGTCGCCGCGGCGGAAGGGCGTTAACAGGCCCTAGGAGGCGCGCCGGGCCGGCAGCTTCTCCGCCGGATTGAGCGGCTTGCCGCTGCGACGGATTTCGAAGTGCAGCAGCGGACGGTTCTCGGGCCCGCGCCCCATCTCGCCGATCGGCTGTCCGGCGGTGACGACATCGCCTTCCTTGACGTGGCGTGCGCGGTTGTAGCCATACGCGGACAGGTACAGCTCATCGTGCTTGACGATGATCAGCTCGCCGTAGCCCTTGAGTGCATTGCCGCTGTAGACCACGCGGCCCGGCGCGGCGGCCAGCACCGGCTGGCCTTCGCGCCCGCTGAAGGTGAGGCCG
>JBFHQK010000042.1:0-14073 GCA_041592255.1 Fontimonas sp. | reverse complement strand
GGCATTGCCCCACAAGATCTTCTGCAGCTGCAACTGAAAGCGGACCGGCAAGCGATCAGCCAGCAGCCAGTCGGCGAGCTGCCCCGGCTCCAGCTGCCCCTGACTGGGGGAAAACAGCACCGTGCACAGGCGGTCGAGCCGACGCTCACGCACGACCTCGCGCGCCCACTCGTAATCCTCGCGACCGCAGATCACGAACTTGATCTCATCCTGGGCGCGCAGGTGCTGCAGGTTCTCCCAGCGGTTGCGTTCGACCTCGCCGGAGCCCGGGGTCTTGAGATCCATGATCCGGATGACCCGCGGATCGACCGCACTGATGTCCAGGGCGCCGCTGGTTTCGAGCGAGACCCGGTAGCCCGCATCGCACAGCGCGCCCAGCAGCACCAGGCAGCCTTTCTGCGCCAGCGGCTCGCCCCCGGTCACGCAGACGTGACGCACTTCGAGCGCATCCACCGCGGCGACGATTTCCGGCACGCTCATCGGCGCGCCGCCGTGGAACGCGTACGCGGTGTCGCAATACTGGCAGCGCAGCGGACAGCCGGTCAGACGCACGAACGCCGTTGGCCAGCCCACGAGCGAACTTTCGCCCTGCAGTGACCGGAAGATCTCGGTGATCTTGAGCCGCGTTTCAGCCGCTCCCGCAACCGTCATCAACGCCCTGCCACGCTCAGTTGCCGCCCAGGCGCTGCTGCGCCAGTCGCGCCGCGTTGGATTGCGGATACGTCTCCACCAGGCGCTGCAAGGTGGCGCGCCCGTCGGCCTCCTGCTTGAGCTCGATCTGCGTCAAGCCGGTCTTGAGCATCGCATCCGGCCCCTTCGGGCTGGTGGGAAAGCGCTGCAGCACCGCCTGAAACGCACCCAGCGCCGCCTTGTAGTCGCGCTTGACGTAGTAGGCCTCTCCGCTCCAGTACAAGGCGTTGTCGGCATAGCGGCCCTGTGGCCACTTCTCCAGCAGCGTGCGGAAGCCGCGGATCGCCTCGTCGTACTTGCCGTTCTTGAGCGAGTCGAAGGCGGCCAGATAGGCACCCTCCTCCTCGGGCGAGGCACCCGAGCCCGCCGAGATCGTCACCGGCGCAGCGACACCATCGCTGGCTGCGGGCGCGGACACTGCCGGTGCGGTGGTCACGGTGCCGCTGGGCTCGACCTTGGCGCCGATGGTCGCCGCGCCGGGGTTTTCGAAGCGCTGCAGGCGCCGATCGAGATCCAGATACTGCTCGCGGCTGCGCTTCTGCGCCTGATCGAAGTCATAGCGCAGACGCTCCATCTCGCCGCGGAGCTGACGCAGGTCGTCACGCAGCCGCAGGCTTTCCTGATCCATCCCGGTCAGGTTGACGGCGTCCAGGCGCCGCGACAGCTCGGCCAGCCGCGTTTCGGCCGCCTGCAGGCGGCGCTCCGACGGCGAGAGGTTATCCGCCCCGCCGGAAATCGGGCCGCCGAATCCACCGGCACAGGACACCAGCAACGCGCTCGCGCAGGCGAGCCCGGTCATCCGCAGCCATTGCATCACTTGCGCCCTCTATTGCTGCCCGGTTTTACTGACGAACGATCTGCACGCGGCGGTTCTTGGCCCACGCCGCCTCGTTGTGCCCGGCCTCGGCGGGACGTTCCTCGCCGTAGCTGATTACCGACAGCTGCTGGCCGCTGACGCCCTTGGCGCGCAGCGCCGACTCCACCGCGTTACCGCGGCGCTCACCCAGTCCGATGTTGTACTCGCGCGTGCCACGCTCGTCGGCATGCCCCTCAAGGCGGACCTTGGCCGTCGGATTGGCAGTGAGGTAGCGCGCGTAGGCGTCCACCACATTCTGATACTCCGGCTTGATCACACTCTCATCGAAGTCGAAGTAGACGACGTTGGTGGTCAGGCTGCGCTCGGCAGCCGCCGCCGCGTCATAGCCCGCGTCCCCCATCGGCGCCGGCGCGATGACATCGGTGTACGGCTCGCTGGTCCGGGTCGCCGCGTCATCGACGCCAACGCCGTCCCGGCGCTCCTTGGTCGAGCCGCAGGCACCGAGCAACAACGTCAGCGAGATCGCGGCAGGCAACCAGTATTTGCTTTTCATATCAGGACTCCTTGCACACTTCGATCGATCAACGAATCAATGGGGACCACGCAGGTTCGCGCACATCACCGCTGGCCTGACGCAAACTCTGACGGACCCGGCCATCCACAGACACCGTCGCCAGCTCGGCACCGCCGGCGCCCTGCGTGGCGTAAATCACCACGGCGCCCCCGGGGGCAAAGCTTGGACTTTCATCCAGACGACCGTCACTGAGGATACGCAAATCGCCTGCCACAAGATCCAGCAGGCCGATACGATAGCGCCCGCCATCGTAATTCACCAGCGCAAGCCGGCGTCCGTCGGGGCTGTAGCTCGCACGCAAGTTCTGCCGGCCTTCGAACGTGACCCGACGCGGGTCGCCCCCCTCGGCCGCCACTTCATAGATCTGCGGCTGCCCGCCGCGGTCGGAGGTGAAGACCAGCTTGCTGCCATCCGGCGACCATGCCGGCTCGGTATCGATGCCGTAGTGGTCGGTGATCCGCCGCCGCGTCCCGCTGCGCAAGTCGAGAATGTAGATGTCCGGATTGCTCTCGAACGACAACGTCAGCGCCAGGTAGCGGCCGTCGGGCGAGAACGCCGGCGAGCCATTGATGCCGCGCTCGGAAATAAGCCGCTTCACTTCACCGCTGGCCAGCGTATGCAGGTAGATCGCCGAGCGTCCACGCTCGTAGCCGACATACGCCAGCTGCTTGCGGTCCGGCGACCAGGCCGGCGACATCAGCGGCTCGCGCGAGGTCGCCACCACGCGCGGATTCTCGCCGTCGGCGTCGGCGACGATCAGCTGGAAGCTGCGCTGATAGCCCAGACCGCTAGCCGACACATAGGCGATCTTGGTGTTGAAGTAGCCCGGCAGGCCGAGCAGTTTTTCGTAAATCAGATCCGCGATCTGGTGCGCCACGTAGCGGAGCTGATCGAGACTGCGCGCCGGAATGTCAAAGCCGAGGATCTGCCGCCCGCTGACGCTGTCAACGAGGAAAAAGCGCGCGAAGTAGCCCGCCTCGGACTGCACCACCTGCCCGACCACGACGTTGTCGATGCCCTGGGCGCGCCAGGTGCCGGCGTCCACCGCCGCCGGGGTGACCGGCTTCTGCAGCATGTCGCCGCGCGGCAGCGCGCGAAAACGGCCGCTGCGCACCAGATCATTCTCGACCACCCGCGCCAGGTCGAGTTGCACCTCCGCTGTCTGCGCGAAGGGCACGATGGCGATCGGCAATGCGCCGACGTCGCCACCGGTGACGGTGATTTCCAGATCGGCGCGCGCGGTTCCGACGGCCGCCAGCAAGGCAAGCGCCACCCACCGTATCAGTTTCATAGCGTCGAGACGTCTACCTGAGGTTCATGAACGAATACTGCACCAGCACAGAGTCGCCGGGACCGCGCCGAGTTCAACATGCGTCTTCACTCGGGCAGAAGGTCACGATGATGCTGCGTTCGAACAGATCGGCGCGCGGCGGCGACGGCAGCGGGCTGGCCTTGAGCACCGCGTTCTCCACCGAACGATCCAGCGCGGCATTGCCGCAGCTGCTTCTGATGCGGGCGCTGACCACCTCGCCGCCCGGCAGCTGCTCCAGTTGCACCGTGCACCTGAAGCGGTCCGCAGAGCCCGGCGGTCGCTGCCAGTTGCGGCGGATTTTCTCGATCATTGCGCCGAGCCACGGCGCCTGGGCCGCCGTGCGCTCGGCCGCTGCCCTTGCGCCTTCCTCGCGCGCCATCTGCTCCAGCATCGCCTGCTGGCGCAGGCGCTCTTCAGCCTCGCGCTGCCGCTTGATCCGCTCAAGCTCCTTGCGCTCCTCGTCGAGCTGGCGCTGACGTTCCGCCTCGAGCAGGCGTTTCTGTTCCTGCTCGCGCTTCTTGCGCAGCTCGTCCTGGCGCTGCTTTTCCTCTTCGGCTTCCTTGCGCGCCTTGGCCGCGCGCTGACGCTCGGCCTCCGCCTTGAGTTCGAGCTCCTCGCGCTTGCGCCGTTGCTCCTCCTGGAGCTTGCGCTCGGCCTCCTGCGCCTGCACGCGGCGCGCCTCTTCGGCGCGCTGGCGCTCCTGCTCTTCCTGTTGCCGGCGCTGCTCCTCTTCGCGTCGCTGCTGCTCGGCACGGCGTTCTCGTTCGAGCGCGCGCTCACGCAACGCCTGGGGATCCTCGACCAGCGCGGCCTCGATCACGGGGGGCGCGACGATGCTGCGCGTGAAGAACGCGCTGGCGAGCAGCGCGCCGAACAACACGCCATGCAGCAGCAGGGCCGCGATCAGATATCGACGCTCGACAGCCATCAGCGCGCCGGCGCATCCTCGCGCGGCTGGGTGACGAATCCGACCTTGCGCGCTCCGGCCTGCTGCAGCAGCGCCATGCCGTGCGCCACGCGCTCGTAGGCCGCTGCGCCGTCGCCATGGACGAGGATCAGCTTGTCAGGCCGGTTGCGCAGGATCGCACCGACCCGCTGCAGAACCTCCTCGTCGCTCAGGGCCTGCTTCTGCTGCTCGCCGACGTTGAGGAACAGTTCGCCGCGCCGGTTGATCGAGAGCACGACATCCTCTTCCTGCGAGCTCATCGACTGCGCATTGGCTTCCGGCAGATCGACCTCGATGCCCTGAACCAGCAGCGGTGCGGTGACCATGAAGATGATCAGCAGCACGAGCATCACGTCGATGTAGGGCACGACGTTGATCTCGGAGGAGAGCTTGCGCTTGGCCATGGTCGCGGGCTCAGGGTTTCTGGCTGTGACGCAGGCCGCGATCAATGATGCCGATCATCTCTTCGGCAAACGTGTGAAACCGCGATTCCATGCGCTCGACGCCGCGCGTGAAGAAGTTGTAGGCGATCACCGCCGGAATGGCCGCAAACAGGCCCATGGCGGTGGCGATCAAGGCTTCGGCGATTCCCGGCGCAACGGTCGCCAGCGAAGCCTGCTTGACGTTTCCGATCGAGATGAAGGCGTTCATGATGCCCCACACCGTGCCAAACAGGCCGACATAGGGGCTGGTCGAGCCGATCGTGGCCAGCGACGCCAGGCCGCCTTCGAGGCGCTCGACCTCGCGCACCTGGGACACGCGCATCTGCCGCTGCACGGCAGCGATCACATCGTCGTGGTCGGAGCGGCCACCGGTCTGCTGACGGGTGTACTCCTCGTAGCCGGAGACAAAGATCGCCGCGAGGCCCGCATTGTCATCGTGCCGCCGCTGGTCGTAGAGATCCGCCAGGTTGCCACCGCTCCAGAAGCGGTCCTCGAACTGCTCCGCCTCGCGGCGGGCCGCGGCCAGCAGCTTGCGCTTGGACAGGATCACGGCCCAGGAGAAGACGGAAGCGACGATCAGCAGCAGCAGCACCACCTGCGCCAGCACGCTGGCCTGCAGAATCAGGTGCGTCAGGGACATATCAGCATTCATGGATTCGCGTTCAGATACGCGTCGCCGGCTCGCCCCCGAGGACGGAAGCTTGCGTTGGACATTCTGGGGAAGCGGATAAACCCGCGAACATTACCACACTGGCGGGTCGGCACAGGAGTCTTCCGGCGCCGAAATGCGCTCCACTTAAGCGCGCGGACCCGCCCACGCCAGGATTGCGCGCTGCAGCGCGGCCGGCAGCGCGATCGGCCGGAAATCGGCGCTACCGACGCAGCCGACCTTGACCCGCGCCCGCGACAGCAGCTCGCCGCTCTCCGGCCTGACCAGTTCCTGCTCGAAGCGCAGGCTGGCGCGCCCGATCACCGGCACGCGCGTGCGAACCTCAAGGCCATCGTCGAGCCGCGCCGGTCGGCGATAGTCGATCTCGACGCTGGCGACGGTGAATACCACCTGTGTCTGGTCGCGCAGCGTCTCCTGCTGCAGCCCGAGTGCACGCAGCCATTCGGTGCGGGCACGTTCGAACCAGCGCAGGTAGTTGGCGTGGTAGGCCACGCCGCTGGCATCGGTGTCTTCGTAATAGACGCGAACCGGAAAGCTGAACGCCGCGCCGCTCATGCGCCGAACAGATCCGGCGTGCCCAGGCGCTCCGGCACCTTGAGCCCGTAGTGCTCGTAGGCGGCCTTGCCCGCCACGCGCCCGCGCGGAGTGCGCATCAGATAGCCCTGCTGAATCAAGTACGGTTCCAGCACATCCTCGATCGTGTCGCGCGCTTCGCCGATGGCGGCCGCCAGGTTGTCGATGCCGGCGGGGCCGCCGTCGAACCGCTCGATCAGGGTCAGCAGCAGCCGCCGATCCATGAGATCAAAGCCGTTGCCATCGACGTTGAGCAGGCGCATCGCTTCCGCGGCAACCGCCGCGGTGATGACGCCGTCGCCACGCACCTCGGCATAGTCGCGCGCCCGCCGCAGCAGGCGGTTGGCGATGCGCGGCGTGCCGCGCGAGCGGCGCGCGATTTCCACGGCGCCGTCGTCGTCGATCGGCGCCTTGAGAATTGCGGCGCTGCGCACGACGATCCGGGTCAGATCGGCCACCGAGTAGAACTCCAGGCGCTGCACCAGCCCAAAGCGGTCGCGCAGCGGGCTGGTCAGCGCGCCGGCGCGAGTCGTCGCCCCCACCAGGGTGAACGGCGGCAGGTCGATGCGGATCGAGCGGGCGGCGGGTCCCTCGCCGATGACGATGTCGAGCTGGTAGTCCTCCATCGCCGGGTAGAGCACTTCTTCCACGACCGGCGACAGGCGGTGGATCTCGTCGACGAACAGCAGATCCCGCGGCTCCAGATTGGTCAGCAGTGCCGCCAGATCACCCGGGCGCTCCAGCACCGGCCCGGAGGTCTGACGCAGATTGACGCCCATCTCGCTGGCGAGGATGTGGGCCAGTGTCGTCTTGCCCAGACCCGGCGGTCCGAAGATCAGCACATGATCGAGCGCATCACCGCGACGTCGCGAGGCCTCGATGGCGATACCCATCTGCTCGCGCACCGCCGGCTGACCGACGTAGTCGGCCAGACGCTGCGGCCGAATCGCGCGCTCGACGCGCTCCTCGTCCACGCCGGCGTGCGCCGACATCATGCGGTCGGGCTCGCTCATCGCACGGCGCGCTTGAGCGCTTCCTGGATGATCTGTTCGGTGCTCATGCCGTCCTTATACACGGCTTCGGTGAAGCGCTGAATTTCGGCCGGCTTGTATCCCAGGGCCGCCAGCGCATGCCGCGCATCCTGCAACGGCGATTCGACCGCGCCGATGCCCGGGTGCGCCGCCGGCACGTCGTCGCCGGTGCCGGCACGGTCACGCATCTCGACCACCAGCCGCTCCGCGGTCTTGCGGCCGACGCCCGGCAACCGGGTCAGACGCACCACGTCACCGCTGCGCACGATGCTCCAGAACTCGTCGACGCCAACGCCCGACAGCACCGCGAGCGCCAGCTTCGGACCGACACCGGAAACCCGGATCAGCTCGCGAAACAGCGCCTTTTCGGTCGCGGTCGCAAAGCCGAATAGCAGGTGCGCATCCTCACGCACGGTCAGATGCGTGTGCAGCGCCACCATCTCCCCGACCGCCGGCAGCTTGTAGAACGTCGACATCGGGGCCTCGACCTCGTAACCGACGCCGCCGACATCGACCAGCAGCAGGGGCGGCTGCTTGAGCAGCAGGCGCCCGGCGATACGCCCGATCATGAGCGCCTCCAGCTGCCTGTCATCGGCAAGCCGGTGCGCAGCCGCGTGTTGCGCACTTGGGCGTGCGTCAGCGCCACCGCCAGCGCGTCGGCGGCGTCGGCAGCCAGCCGCTCCTTGAGGCTCAGCAGAATCCGCACCATGTGCTGCACCTGCTCCTTCTCGGCACGCCCAGTGCCGGTCAGCGCCATCTTGATCTGGGTCGGCGCATATTCGGCGATCGCCAGCCCGGCGCGTCCGGCGACGCACAGGGCCACACCGCGCGCCTGCCCGAGCACCAGCGCACTGCGCACGTTGCGATTGACGAAAACCTCTTCGAAGGCGACTTCCTCGGGCGCATACTCCCGCACTACCGCGCTCAGTTCGGCATCGATTGTCACCAGGCGGCGCGCCATCTCGCCGTCACCGGCACTGATGCGGCCGCTGGCCACGATCCGGCTCGCCCCGGGCCCGGCATCGATGATCCCGTAGCCGGTGTAGCGGGACCCCGGGTCGATGCCAAGGATGCGCGTCACGCGGCGTTCGAATAGACCTTCTGCACGTCGTCGAGGTCTTCGAGCATGTCGACCAGCTTGTTGACCGCCTCGGCGACATCGCCGGCGAGCGCGACGGTGGTTGCCGGCCGCATCGTGACGTCCGCCTGCAACGGCTGCAGCCCCCGCCCGACCAGCGCCTGCTTGACCTGTTCGAAGGCGTCGGCCGCCGTCAGCACCTCGGTGTACCCGTCCTCGTTGAGAACGTCGTCCGCACCGGCCTCGAGCGCGGCTTCGAGAATCTTTTCCTCGAGACCGGCGTCACCGTCAGTCTGAAAGAAGATCTGCCCGACTTCGGCGAACATGTACGCCACCGCACCGCTGGTGCCCAGATTGCCGCCATGCTTGCTGAATGCATGGCGCACATCGGCAACCGTGCGTGTCGGGTTGTCGGTCATGCAGTCCACCATGATGGCGACGCCGCCCGGACCATAGCCCTCGTAGCGGATCTCCTCGAACTGGTCAGCCCCGCCCTCGCCGGTACCGCGCTTGATGGCGCGCTCGGCGGTGTCCTTGGGCATATTGGCCGCAAAGGCCTTGTCCAGCACCAGGCGCAGTCGCGCATTGCTGCGCGGATCACCGCCGCCGGTGCGGGCCGCCACGGTGATCTCGCGGATGAATTTGGTGAACAGCTTGCCGCGCCGGGCGTCTTCGGCACCTTTGCGCGCGGCAATACTCGGACCTCGACCCATATAGCCTCGTGTTGGATCAGAAGCTCAGACGCAGGCCGGCGTGCAGGCCGTTGTCAGCGGTGATGTCGCCGCCATTCTCGAGCTCCACGTTGACGTTGCGGTAGCCCAGGTAGACCGACGCATCCTTGAGCACCTGGTAATCCACCGCGGTGCCGAATTCATAGTACTGGTCAAACTCGCCAAGGCTCAGCACCTCGGGCGCGAAGTATCCATACACGGTGAAGCCGATGCGCTCGTAGCCGGGGAAGCGGGCCTCGGCCTGGCCACCCACCGCAACCGCACCGCCGCTGTCATGGTCGCGGCCGATGTAGACACCGCGCAGCCCCAGGCCGGCCGCAAGATTGAACTGCCGCGCGCCGGCATCGCCGGTCACCAGGCCGCCGACATGCGCCACGAACAGATCGTCCTCACGCTTGGGCCGCACGATCACACCGACGTCGTACTGCCCCTTGGTGCCGTCGATCACGCGCGACAGCGGGCCGTAGAGCGCCGCGCGGAAGCTGTTGTCGCCGAGCGACAGATCGAAGATTTCCGCCTGCGCCGTACCGGCCGCAGCCGCCAGACACACGCCCGCAACCGCCAGCATCCCGTTCATCCGTTTCATCGGGCTTCGTTCCCCTTGTCAGCGTTGATATGGAACCGCTACTTCTTCGCTTTGTTGACCGCATGCACCGCGCGGCCATCCACCAGCAGCACCGCTTCGTGGAAGTTCTCGGACAGCGTCGGATGTCCGTGCATCGTCAGCGCGATGTCCTCACAGGTGGCCGCGAACTCCAGCGCGAGCACGGCCTCGGCGAGCAGCTCCGAGACGTAAGGACCCACCATGTGCACGCCAAGGATGCGGTCCGACTTCACGTCGGCGATGATCTTGATCGACCCTGCCGCCTGCTCCATCGCCTTGGCGCGGCCGTTGGCCATGAACGGCCCCAGCCCGGTCTTGACCTCGAATCCCTTGGCCTTGGCCTGTTCTTCCGACAAGCCGACCCAGGCCACCTCGGGCGCGGTATACACCACGCTCGGCACCGCATTGTAGTTCACCTGGGTGTGGTGGCCGGCCAGCTGCTCGGCCAGCGCAACGCCCTCTTCGATGCCCTTGTGCGCCAGCATCGCACCGCCGATCACGTCGCCGATCGCATACACGCCTGCCGCGGTCGTCTTGTAGTGCGCATCGACCTTGATGAAACCGCGTTCATCGAGCTGCACGCCGACAGTTTCGATGCCAAGCCCCTTGGTATACGGCTTGCGGCCGACGGCGACGATGAGCTTGTCGAAGGTTTCACTCTTGGTTTCGCCGCCGAGTTCATACTCGACCGTGACGCCCTTGCTGCCGCTCTTCGCCGACTGCACTTTCGCGCCCAGGCGAATATCCAGCCCCTGCTTCGTCAGGTGCCGCAGCGCTTCCTTGGCGATCTGCTGATCGACCATGGGCAGGAAATTCGGCAGCGCCTCGAGAATCACGGTCTTGGCGCCAAGACGGCTCCAGACACTGCCCAGCTCGACGCCAATGACGCCGGCGCCGATCACGCCCAGCGTCTTGGGCACCTCGGTGAAATCCAAGGCACCCCACGAGTCGACGATGCGCTCCCCGTCAAAGGGCGCGATCTTCAGGTTCACCGGCTCCGAGCCGGTGGCAATGACCACGTGCTTGGCCTTGAGCACTTCGGTCTTGCCGTCGTGAGCTTTGAACTCGACCTGGCCGTCACCCAGCAGCTTGCCGGTGCCCTGCAGGCCGGTGACCTTGTTGGCCGAGAACAGCGTCTTGATGCCGCCGGTGAGCTGGCGCGACACCGCGTCCTTGCGCGCCTGCATCTTGCCCAGATCGAGCGTGAGCTTGCCGCCGCCGATGCCGTGCGCCGCAGCCTCGTGCTGCATGCGATGGTAGAGCTCGGAGGACTCGAGCAGGGCTTTCGACGGAATGCAGCCGGCGTTGAGACAGGTGCCGCCGAACGCCGGCGTGTTGTCCTTGTTGAGCCACGCATCGATGCAAGCGGTCTTGAAGCCCAGCTGCGCCGCGCGGATGGCACAGGGATAGCCGGCCGGACCACCGCCGATCACGACCACGTCGTATTCGTTGCTCATGTCGCTCCTAGTTGTCGCGCGGCATTCTAGCGGTCACGCGTAGTGCGTGCCACGACGGAAACCCCTCACGGTCCGCGCGTGACCGGCACGCGCGCCGGCCTGCGTGTCAACACTGCGGGATCACTTCCTCAGTGCCGCGCGCGCAAAAACCGCGCCGGCACGCCGGTGGCGGGACGCGCCGCGCCGCCCCCTGCGCGCCTGATGGCGCCGGGCCGGTGCCGATCAGGCGGCCGTGGCGACGATGCGCGCCATCACACTATCCGCTGCCGCCAGCGCGTCCCCGTGCGCCGCTTCGTAGGCGTCGACCCACTGCCGGTAGATGCTCAGATCGCCGTGCCGCCAGGGATGGAATCCGGGCCTGAAATAGGCCAGATAGTGCGGCAGCAGCCGCGGATACAAACCGCCCGGCCCATACAGCCACCACAGCCCCCGCAGCCAGACCCGCCAGGGATTGCGCACGCCGTCGACCCGAAACATGTGCGCCATGATCATGAACACGTGCAGCGGGAAGCTCAGCGAAACCTGCAGCATGCTCAGCACGCGCGTGAGGTAGCCGCCCTTGGCGATGTCCTGGAACACGTCGAAGGCGACCGCCTTGTGCTCGATCTCCTCCACGGCGTGCCAGGCGTACATCGCGCGGATGCGCGGATCGGCATCCGCGAACATGCGATTGGCAAAGAAACCATGCGCCATCAGCGCGGTCAGGTGCTCGGCCGCCGCGGTCTGCCCGAGGGTGTAGGCCGGCGAGAAGCGCTTGCGGAAGAAGCCGAACATGATGTCCTTCTGCCGCTGCAGGATCGTGTCGACGGCGATGCCCTGGGCCTTGAGGCGATTGTTGAAGCGCGTGTGCACGCTGCCGTGCTGGCCTTCCTGGTAAATGAAGTCCTTCACCGCCGCCTGCAGGCACGGATCCTTGATCTGATCGCGGAAGTCGCGCACACAGGCGATGAAGAAGCGCTCGCCCTCGGGAAACAGCAGCGACATCGCATCGAAGAATCGCGTCCTGAATGCGTCGCCGCCAAACCAATAGCGCGGAATGTCGCCGTCGAGATCCAGATCCGGACCCCGGCGCGGGGTGATCTGCTGCCTGCCTTGCTGCATGCGAGCGCTCCTCGTCTTGGCATTTTGCGCTGACTCTAGGCTGCAGCCGGATGGACGCCTATGACCGCGAGCGACGCCAAGGAACATTTCGCGACAGCGGTAGCTGCTGCCCTGACCTCACCGGCTCACGCCTCGCGCCGCTGCCGGAAGCTGCTCGGCGACACGCCCGACCAGCGGTGAAACGCGCGTGTGAAGCTGCGCCGGTCCGAGAATCCGAGCTGCTCGCTGATGGTTTCCACGTCGAGTTCCGGCTGCTGCAGCGCTCGCAGCGCGAGCCGGTAGCGCACGCGCCCGAGCAGCGCGCCGAAGGCCTCCCCCTCGGCATGCAGCCGCCGCTGCAGGGTGCGCGGATGCAGGCCCACCTGCTGGGCAACGCCGGCGATTCCCTGCCCCAGCAGGCTGGGCGAGCGTTCCAGCGCCAGCTCGATCGCCGCCACCAGACCGGCGCGCCGCGGGAGCTGCGCCAGCAGCTGCGCAACGCGCCGCTCGGCCTGCCGATGCAGCCGTTCAAAACCGCCCTCCAGGGGCGCATCGAGACGGGTACGCGCCAGTTCGAGCGCGTTCGCCGGCTGCGCGAAGCACACCGGCGCGCGGAAGTAAGACCGGTAGCGGTCGGCATCATCCGGCGGCGCATGGCGAAAACGCAGGCAGGAGAATGGCTCCGGATCGCCAGTGAGCAGGCGCCCGAACCTGGCGACCGCTGCAAACACCGACTCGATGAAGTAGCGCTCCTGGCCGGTGCGCGCGCTGCCTCCCTGCAGGACCAGCGCAGCGGTCTGCGCGTCCTCGTCGAGCCGGAAGTGGATCATCGGATGAATCAGTTCGCGCACCCAGCCCAGGGCGCGCAGGGCATCGCGCAGAGTCGGGCTGGTGGCCAGAAACGTGCCGATGTCGGGCAGGTAGTCGAAGGCGAAGGTCTCGCCCAGCACGAACGGAAAATGCTGCACCCGTGACGCGGCGACGCAGGCTTCCATCGCCTGCCCCAGCAGCGGCGGACTCACGGTCGCCTCTTCGAGGTGCAGCAGATCGGCCTGGATGCCCAGACGCGCGAAGATCGGCTCGATGTTGAAGCCGCAGACGGTCGCCGCCTTGACCCAGTTGGGCAGCGTGATGAACGGGATCGGTTCTTCACTCGGCGACAGCGGCATGCGCGGAGTATGCCGCAGGCACTGGCGGCGCGGCGTCCAGCGTGGGCGGCCTGCCCCCGTCGAGCTCTGCGGCGCGCCACGGCGCGCCTGCGCAAATTCAGACCGCCAACGAACAGGCCCGCCATGTGGCGGGCCTGTTGCTGCGCGAACCGCTGCGGCTTACAGCTGCAGCAGGATCTTCGCCGGATCTTCCAGGCACTCCTTGATCGTGCGCAGGCCCAGCACCGCCTCGCGGCCATCGATGATGCGATGGTCGTAGCTCATTGCCAGATACATCATCGGGCGAATCTCGATCTGGCCGTTGATGACCACCGGACGCTCGGTGATGCCGTGCATGCCCAGGATCGCCGACTGCGGCGGGTTGAGAATCGGCGTCGACAGCATCGAGCCGAACACGCCGCCATTGGTGACCGAGAACGTGCCGCCCGACAGATCCTCGATCGTCAGCTTGTTCGCCTTCGCGCGCGCGCCGAAGTCGGCGATCGTCTTCTCGATCTCGGCCATCGACAGCTGGTCGGCATCGCGCATGATCGGCACCACCAGACCGCGCTCGCTCGACACAGCGATGCCGATGTCGTAGTAGCCGTGATAGACGATGTCATTGCCGTCGACCGAGGCATTGAGCACCGGGAACTTCTTCAGCGCTTCGATCACCGCCTTGACGAAGAACGACATGAAGCCGAGCTTGACCCCGTGCGCCTTGTCGAAGCTGTCCTTGTAGCGCGCACGCAGTTCGGACACCGCCTTGAGGTCGACCTCGTTGAAGGTCGTCAGCATCGCGGTGCTGTTCTTGGCCTCGAGCAGACGCTCGGCAATGCGCGCGCGGATGCGGGTCATCGGCACGCGCTGCTCCTCGCGCGCACCAGTGCCGGCCGGCGCCGCAGGCGGCGCGACCGGT
>JBFHQK010000041.1:0-14104 GCA_041592255.1 Fontimonas sp. | reverse complement strand
GCTCCGATGATCATGTGGATCTCGTCGATGAACACGACCGAGCCCGGACGCTTCTGCAGCTCGTGGATCACCGCCTTGAAGCGCTTTTCGAAATCGCCGCGGTACTTGGTCCCCGCAATCAGCGAGCCGAGGTCGAGGCTGTAGACCACCGCGTTCTTGAGCAGATCCGGCACCCGACCCTCGACAATCAGCCAGGCCAGACCCTCGGCGATCGCGGTCTTGCCGACGCCGGCCTCGCCGACCAGCAGCGGATTGTTCTTGCGCCGCCGGCACAAGGTCTGCATCACGCGCTCGACCTCAAGGTCGCGGCCGATCAGCGGATCGATCGCCCCCTGCGCGGCACGCTCGTTGAGGTTGACCGCATATTGCTCCAGCGCGCTCTGCCCCGCCTGCGCCTTATCGGCGCTGTCCTCGCGCTCTTCCGATTCGGCCGGCTTGTCCGCCGCAGCGCCGTTCTTGGCGATGCCGTGCGAGATGAAGTTGACGATGTCGAGCCGGCTGACCCCCTGCTCGCCGAGCAGGAACACCGCGTGCGTGTCCTTCTCCGAGAAGATCGCGACCAGCACGTTGAGCGTGCTGACGTGCTTCTTGCCGGCGGCCTGCACGTGGTAGATCGCACGCTGCAGCACCCGCTGGAATGACAGCGTCGGCTGCACTTCGTGCTTCTCGACGTCCTTGACCGACTGGATGTGGCTGCGGATGTATTCCTTGAGCCCCTCCTCCAGCTTGTCGATGTTGGCGCCCGCGGAGGTCAGCGCCTCGGACACTTGTGTGTCCGACAGCAAGGCGAGCAGCAGGTGCTCCACCGTCAGGAGTTCGTGGCCTTCCATCCGCGCCGAAACAAAGGCGGCGTCGAGGGCTTTCTGCAGGTCTTCGGACAACATAGCTCAGTGCTCCGTAGCGGCTGAAAGGGCGCAGCCGCGCTCAGGACTTCTCCATGACCGTCAACAGCGGATGCTGGTGCTGACGCGCATACCCGTTGACCTGTGCCGTCTTGGTTTCGGCGATCTCGGCCGGAAACAGACCGGCCACACCGCGTCCCTGCGTATGAATCTGCAGCATGATCTGCACCGCCTGCTCGCGCGAATGACGGAAGAACTGCTGCAAGACCTGGACCACGAAATCCATTGGCGTGTAGTCGTCGTTCAGCATCACCACCTTGTACAACGGCGGCTGCTTGAGCCTGGGCTTCGCTTCCTCCAGCGCGATGCCCTGGCCCGAATCACCCGTCGAATGGCGTTTGACATCATTGCTCATGGGATCAGTTTAGCGCCGCATTGCCCGCTCTTGGAGGCAGCGCCGCACGATCCCGGGAACAAGTCGCTGAACGGTCTCAGAAAGCCGACAAACCGGTCTGGGCGCGCCCGAGGATCAGCGCGTGAATATCCTCCGTACCTTCGTACGTGTTCACCGTCTCGAGGTTCAACAGATGCCGCATCACCGGGTAGTCCTCGCTGATGCCATTGGCGCCCAGCAGGTCGCGCGCATCCCGCGCCACCGCCAGCGCCTGACGGCAGCTGTTGCGCTTGAGCAGCGACACCGCCTCCGGGCTGCCCGCGCCGGCATCCAGCATGCGCCCGAGGCGCAGCGCCCCCTGCAGCCCGAGCGCGATCCCGGTCTGCATGTCGGCGAGCCGCCGCTGGACCAGCTGGGTCGCCGCCAGCGGCCGGCCGAACTGGCGGCGCGCCAACACATAGTCACGGGCTGCGAACCAGCAGGCTTCGGCGGCGCCCAGCGCACCCCAGCTGATGCCATAGCGCGCCTTGTTCAGGCAGCTGAACGGGCCGCGGAAGCCGCTGACCGCCAGCCGCGCCGAATCAGGCACGCGGACCGCGTCCAGCACGATCTGTCCGGTCGCCGACGCACGCAGCGACAGCTTGCCGTCAATCCGCGGCGTCGCCAGCCCCGGCACGCCGCGCTCGACCACGAAGCCATGCACGTCGCCGGCCGGCTCGCGCGCCCAGATCACGAACACGTCGGCCACCGGCGCATGGCTGATCCAGCTCTTGACCCCGTCCAGCACCCAGCCATCACCGTCGCGACGCGCCCGGGTCGCCATGCCGCCCGGGTCCGATCCGTGGTCGGGCTCGGTCAGGCCGAAGGCGCCGACCGCCTCGCCGCTGGCCAGCTGCGGCAGCCAGCGCCTCCGCAGCGGTTCGCCGGCGTACGCAAGGATCGGGAACATCACCAGGCTCGATTGCACCGACAGCGCCGAGCGGTACGCCGAGTCGATGCGCTCGAGTTCGCGCGCCACCAGGCCGTACATGACCTGCGTGCCGCCCGGACAGCCTTCGCCGTGCAGACCGATGCCCAGCAGCCCCAGCCCGCCCAGTTCGCGCAGCACGTCGCGGTCGAAGCGCTCGGTGCGGAACGCCGACTTGATGCGCGGCGCCAGACGCTGCTGCGCATAGTCCGCCGCGGTGTCGCGCACCAGCCGCTCCTCGTCGCCGAGCTGGGCGTCAAGACCCAGCGGATCGCGCCAATCGAAGGATGTGCTCATGCTGATTCGACCCTCTGAGTCCTGCCGCTGCGGGGCATGCCGCGGTCACTTGTGCGTGAACGTGAAGGTGCCGTCCCAGTCCGCGCCGGGCGGATGTTCGCGCAGGTAGATGATGCGCTCGATGAACAGCGCGTAGAGGCGGCGCGGACTGGTGCGCTGCAGGTTGAAAAACTCCAGCTCGGCGGCGTCCCACTGCTGCGCCCGGTAGAGCCGCAGTGCGCCACGATGACGGGCCAGTTCCTCCCGCAACAGCGGATCCAGCGCCGCCTTGAGTCCCATAGGCTCGTACAGGCTCACCGGCGCCTGCTTGCCCTTGACCCGCACCCGGTCGAGCTCGCGGAACGACCAGTCCGCCGGCGCGGCGTTGCGCGTGGTCTCGGCGCAGATCACCGCGACGCCGTACTCCTTGGTCAGCCCTTCCAGCCGCGAACCCAGATTCACCGCGTCGCCCATCACGGTGTAGGCCATGCGGAACTCGGAGCCCATGTTGCCGACGTTCATCCGCCCGGTATTGATGCCGACACCGATGTACAGCGGCGGCCAGCCGCGGGCAGCGAACTCGGCATCGAGCCGGCGCACCGCCTCGACCATCTCCAGGCCGGCCTCGAGCGCGCGCCGCGCGTGGTCGGCGTCCGGCAGCGGTGCGCCCCAGAACGCCATGATGGCGTCGCCCATGTACTTGTCGATCGTGCCGCGGTGACGCTGGATCACGCCGGTCTGCTGGGTCAGGAAGCGGTTCATCAGCGCCGCCAGCTCACGCGCGTCGAGCTGTTCGGAAATGCCGGTGAAACCGCGCACGTCGGAGAACAGCACCGTCATCTCGCGGCTCTCGCCCTCCATCGTGATGGCCTCGGGGTGCGCGGCCATCTCCTCCACCAGCTCCGGCGGCACATACTGGCCGAACAGCTTCGACAGCTCGCGCTTGCCGCGCGACTCGACAAAAAAGCCGTACAGCAGGTGCGCCATGAACAGCGTCGAGGTGAACACCAGCGGCACGCCCAGCGGCATGATGAAGTCCGCTGCGTTCCACAGACCGAAGGCGAGCGCAACGACCGCTGCGACCACCCCCAGGCCGACCGCGGCGCTGCCGGGCGCGGACAGCCGCGAGAATGCCCAGGCCAGCAACAAGGCGATCAGCAGGTGCATCACCGTCTCGATGCCGCTGTAGTACGGCGCTTTCTGGCGGATACGGCCATCGAGCATGCCGGACACCAGATTGGCGTGCACCTCGACGCCGGTGAACACTTTGTTGACCGGTGTGCTGCGCAGGTCGAGCAGACCGGCGGCGGTGGCGCCCATCAGCACGATGGCGTTGCGCAGCACCGCAGGATCCGCGACTTCGCCGCGCAAGACATCGACGGCGGAGATGTACGTGAAGGTCCGGTTGTCGCCGCGATAAGGCACGTAAGCGGCCACGCGCCCGTCCACCGGCACCCGACGATCGCCAATCCGCACGTGCTCGAGGTGCAGCGAGGTGCGGATCTCGGGGGGGTCGAATTCCAGGCTGACCGGCGCATTGCCCAGCGCCAGTCGGGTGATCGCCAGTGCCAGCGACGGATAGATCGCGCCGCCGGACGCCTGCAGCAGCGGCACGGCGCGGAACACCCCGTCGCCTTCGGCCGCGATCGGGTTGTCGAAGAAGCCGCAGGCCGCGGCCGCCGCCGCGAGCGCCGGCACGCTGCCGCCGTAGCCGCGCGCCTCGACGAAGTCGACGTCGTAGAGCCGTGCCGCCTGGGCGTCGAGCAGGGGCTCGCACAGCGCGCCCTTGCTCGCCTGCTCGCCGTCACGCACGACCGGCTTGAAGAAATAGCCCAGCACCACCGCGCGGCCGCGCAACGCAGCGGCAAAGCGTGCGTCGTAATCGAGCTGCGCGCGGATCGGTCCGGCGCGCGCCGCGACCTCGGGGATGTCACGCAAGTCCTCTGCCGCCAGCCGTTGCCACAGGCGATCCGCCTCGTCATCGGGCTCGGCAAACACAATGTCGAAGCCCAACACGCGGATCTGGTAGCGGTCGAACAATTGATCCACGAGCGCGGCGAGCTTGTAGCGCGGCCAGGGCCAGCCCTCCGCCGCCAGACTGCGCTCGTCGAGATCGACGATCACGACATCGGGATCGCCGGTGCCGGGCAGGGTCAGCAGGACGCGGGCGTCATAGCTGAAGTCCTCGACCACATCGAGAAACCGCAGCGGCGCCCAGCGCCCGGTGTGCACCAGGAACAGGGCGAAGACCGCCGCGCTGATCAGCACGCGAACCAGGCTGCGCGTGGACATCGATTCCCCCCCGGAAGACCGCCCCGACACGTGGCTGCGGCACGTTACTCAATCCCCGGGTGCAGCAGCAAACCGCCCCGCCGCCGCAGCGGCGCTACAGGCTGGCAGCGGGCTCGGGTTATGATCGGGCGATGCCCCCGTCCCTGACCCCGCAGCACCTTACCCAGTTCTACGAGCGTTACGGGCGCGGACTGCCGCCGATCGTGAATCTGCTTCTGGCCGCCGCCAGCGCCTGGCTGCTCGCGCAGCTCGTCTGGGCACTGGTCCCGGTGCCGGAGTCCGCGCGCTGGCAAGCCCCGCCGGCGGCGCCCGCCCCGCCGCGTGCGGCCGCGGCGGATGCCGGCGCCATCGACACACTGCTGCGCGCCGATCTGTTTGGCCGCTACGCGGCGCCCGCCGCGCCGACCGGCCGCGTCGAGCAGGCCCCGGACACGCGGCTATCGCTGACCCTGCTCGGCATCCTGGCCGGGCGCGACAGCGAGTCGCGCGCCCTGATCGCGAAGAGCAGCGGCGAGGAGAAGCCCTACGCGATCGGCGATGATGTGGTTTCCGGCGTGAGCCTGCAGGCAATTTTTGCCGACCGGGTGATCCTGTCGCGCAACGGCCAGTATGAGACCCTGCGCCTGAACAAGGACGCGCCGAGCACCGCCACACCGACCTACACGCCCACCGCTGCCGGCGACGCCGGTACCACGGCGATGCTGGCGCAGATCCGCGACGAGATCCTGACCGACCCGACCAAGGCATCGAATTACCTGCGCGTGCAACCGGCGAACGTCAATGGCCAGCTGCGCGGCTATCGTATTTATCCCGGCCGTGAACGCGATGCGTTCCAGCAGCTCGGCCTGCGCCCCGGCGACCTGGTAACCGCGGTCAACGGCGTGCAATTGGACGATAATCAGAAGGCTTTGCAGCTCCTGGGGGATCTGAGCCAGGCCAACGCTGTCACGCTGACCGTCGAGCGTGGCGGCCAGGTGCAGACCCTGAACCTGACGCTCAACTGACATGACTACTCGCAAACATCTCGCCGGCGCACTGGCCGCCCTGCTCATCGTGCTGGCGCCCGCGGCCCGGGCCGACATCACGCTGAACCTGAAGGACGCCGATATCAGCACGCTGATCGCGACCGTCAGCGAAGTGACCGGCAAGAACTTCATCGTCGACGCCCGCGTCAAGGGCAAGGTCACCGTCATCAGCTCGACGCCGATGAGCTCGCCGGGACTTTATGAAACCTTCCTCGCGGTGCTCGCGGTCAACGGCTACGCGGCGATCCCCTCCGGCGACACCATCAAGATCATCCCCGAAGCCAGCGTGCGCCAGGAAGGCAGCGCCCGCTTCGGCGCCGGCAGCGGCCGGCCGATTGACGAGATCGTGACTCACGTCTTCCAGCTGCAGAACATCAACGCCGCGCAGCTCGTGCCGATCCTGCGCCCGCTGGTGCCGCAGTGGGGCCACCTCGCCGCCTATCAGGCCAACAACACCCTGATCATTTCCGACCGCGCCGCCAACGTCGAGCGCCTGGGGCGGCTGATCACGCAGATGGATCAGGCCGGCGACCGCGAGATCGAGTTCATCCGCCTGCAGCATGCCGCCGCCAGCGAAGTCGTCCGCATCCTCACGGCGATGACCCAGCAGGACAAGCAGGCCGATCCCACCAACAAGCCGGCGACGATCATCGCCGACGAGCGCAGCAACAGCATTCTGATCGGCGGCGACAAGTCCGAGCGGCAGAAATTCATCGACATCATCAAGCAGCTCGACCTGCCGCTTGCCGACGATGGCGCCACGCAGGTGGTGTACCTGCGCTACGCCAGTGCCGAGAACCTCGCGCCGATTCTCGAGGGCTATGCGCAGCAGGTCGGCCAGGCCGAGAAATCCGGCGCGGCGGCCACGCCGGCGGCGGCCGGCGGCGGTACTTACGAGCGCACGCGCGTGCTCGCCGACAAGGACACCAACGCGATCATCATCACCGCGCCGCCCAAGACGATGCGGCAGATCCGCGATGTGATCGCCCAGCTCGACATCCAGCGCGCCCAGGTGCTGGTCGAGGCGATCATCGCCGAGGTCAGCGCCACCAAGTCGAGCCAACTCGGTGTCGACTGGGCGGTGTTCAACGGCGACCGGATCGCCGCAGCTGGAATTCTCAGCCCGACCACCGCCACCGCGGTGACCTCCGCGCTGACGACCGGCCAGCAGACCGCCCTGCTGGGCGCGCTCGGCGCCGGCATCAACATTGGCGCTGGCTACGACGGCGGCAGCAGCGGCACCACCTTCGGCCTGCTGCTCAAGGCACTCAAGGGCGACGGCGACTCGAACGTGCTATCGACGCCGACGCTGGTGACCCTCGACAACGAGGAAGCCAAGTTTTCTGCGGGCCAGGAAGTGCCCTTCCTGACCGGGCAATTCACCAATACCGGCACCACCGGCAGCAGCGTCAATCCGTTCCAGACCATCGAGCGCAAGGATGTGGGCCTGACCCTGTCGGTCACCCCCCAGATCAGCGGTGACAGCAGCACCATCAAGCTCAAGCTGAATCTCGAGGTGTCCAGCCTGTCGAGCGGCTCTGCCGGTGCCGCCAACCTGATCACCAACAAGCGCACGCTGACCAACGTCGTCGGCGTCGAGAACGGCCAGATTCTGGTGATCGCCGGGCTGATCGACGATCAGATCAATGACCAGCAGCGCGGCGTGCCCTTCGTCAGCAGCATCCCGCTGCTCGGCAGCCTGTTCAAATACCGCTCGATCGACAAGACCAAGCGCAACCTGATGCTGTTCATCCGCCCGTCCGTGCTGCGCAAACGCGAGGAGGGCGACTACTACACACGCAAGAAGTACGAGGCCGTGCGCCAGGCACAGATCGACGCCGGCACCGGCGCCGGGCCGCTGCTCGGCGTCCGCCGGCCGGTGTTGCGACCGCTCGGCGAATGGGGCGACGATGCCCCGCCCGCAGCACCCGCCGCCGGCAACCGCGCGCCGTTGCCGCAGACCGCGCCCGGAGCCGCGCCGGCGGAACCCGCGCCGGCACCGGCGGTCGAAGTGCCCGAGGCCGGCTGAGCCCCCCCACCTTCCAGCCCGCATCCGTCGTATGGAGTCCGTTCTGCGGCGTCCGCCGTTCACTTTCGCCAAGCGCCACGGTCTGATCGTCACCGAGGATCGGGGCGATCACGTCGTCGCCGTCGCGCGGCCCGGCGTGGCCATCGATGCGGTGCAGGAGACGCGGCGCTTCGTCGGCCGGCCGCTACGCCTGCAGAGCGTCACGCCGCAGGAGTTCGATGCCCTGCTGTCGCGCACCTACGAGGGCCAGACCACGGCGACCGCGAGCCTGATGGAGGGCCTGAACGACGACGAGGCCGATCTCGACGCGCTGGCACTGGCGCTACAGGAAAACCAGGATCTGCTGGCGTCCGACGACGACGCGCCGGTGATCAAGTTCATCAACGGTCTGCTGGTCGAGGCGATCCGCGAGAACGCTTCCGACATCCACATCGAGAGCTTCGAGAGCCGGCTGCAGGTGCGCTTCCGCGTCGACGGCGTACTGCGCGAAGTGATGTCGCCACCCCGCGCACTCGCACCCCGCCTGGTCTCGCGCATCAAGGTCATGGCCAAGCTCGATATCGCCGAGAAACGCCTGCCCCAGGACGGGCGCATCTCGCGCGCCTTCGGTGGGCGCAAGGTCGACGTCCGCGTATCGACGATTCCGACCGGCCAGAACAGCGAGCGCGTGGTGATGCGCATCCTCGACAAGCAGGCCGAGAAACTCGATCTGGAGCAACTGGGCCTCGACGAGCAGCAGATCGCGACCATCAACCGCATCATCCACCGGCCCTACGGCATCCTGCTCGTCACCGGACCGACCGGTTCGGGCAAGACCACGACGCTGTACTCGGCGCTGTCGGTGCTCAACGACCGCTCGCGCAACATCATGACGGTCGAGGATCCGATCGAGTATTACATCGACGGCGTCGGCCAGACCCAGGTCAACACCAAGGTCGAGATGACGTTCGCCCGCGGCCTGCGCGCGATCCTGCGCCAGGATCCCGACGTGGTCATGGTCGGCGAGATCCGCGACCTCGAGACCGCGCAGATCGCGGTGCAGGCCTCGCAAACCGGCCATCTCGTGCTGTCGACCCTGCACACGAACACCGCGGTCGGCGCCGTCACCCGCCTGCGCGACATGGGCGTCGAGCCCTATCAGCTGTCGTCCTCGCTGGTCGGCCTGATGGCGCAGCGGCTGGTGCGCGAGCTGTGCGGCGAATGCAAGCAGCCTTACGAGGCCAGCACCGTGGAGAAGGAACAGCTCGGCATTGACCCTTCACGCAGCATCACGCTACACAAGCCGGTGGGCTGCGCGCACTGCCGGCACATCGGCTTCCTCGGTCGCACCGGCATTCACGAGATCATCGAGGTCGACCGCAAGCTCGAGGCGATGATCCATGACAGCGCCTCGGAACAGGCCCTCGAAACCTACGCGCGCACCCGCGGACCGGGGATCCTGCAGTCCGGGCGCAACAAGGTGCTGGCCGGACACACCACGCTGCGTGAAGTCCTGCGCGTGACGATCGAAGAATAACGGGCATCGGGGATGGACAATCGGGAATCGTTTGATGCCAGGGCGGGAGCGGCGGCTCCGAGTCCCGTTGCCCGGTTCCCGATGCCCGCGTAGCCATGGCCGCCTACGAATACAGCGCGCTCGACAGCAAGGGCCGCGAAACCCGCGGCCTGATCGAAGGCGACACGCCGCGCCACGCGCGCGCGCAGCTGCGCGACCGCGGCTTGATGCCGCTGGACGTCAGCGAGGTGGCCGAAGCGCGCCTGCACCAGCGCTCACTGTTTCGCCGCGGCGGCGGTATCAGCAGCACCGAGCTGTCCCTGTTCACCCGGCAGCTGGCAACGCTGGCACGCTCCGGCCTGCCGCTCGATGAGGCGCTGACCGCCGTCTCCGAGCAGAGTGAAAGCAAGCGCGTCAAGCGCATCGCCCTGGGCGTGCGCGCCGGCGTGATCGAAGGCAATTCGCTGGCGCAGTCGCTGGAGCAGTTTCCCAACGCCTTCCCGACGCTGTTCCGCGCCACCATCGAGGCCGGCGAGCAGTCCGGCCAGCTCGATTACATCCTCGAACGCCTGGCCGATTACGTGGAGCGGCGGCAGGTGATGCAGCAGAAGATCCTGCTCGCCGCGTTCTATCCGGCCATCCTGACCTTTGTTGCGGTCTCGGTGGTGGTGCTGCTGCTGACTTACGTCGTGCCGCAGGTGGTCGAGGTGTTCGCCAGCATCGACGCGCAGCTGCCGGCGCTGACCACCGGCCTAATTGCGCTCTCGGACTTCCTGCGCGACTACGGCATCTACCTGCTTGCGCTGATCGGCATCGGCGCGGTCGTGTTCCAGCGCATGATGCGCAACGACGGCTTCAGGCGGCAGGTGCACCGGCAGATCCTGCGCCTACCGCTGGTCGGCCGGCTCGCCCGCGGCGCCAATACCGGCCGTTTCACCCGCACGCTGGGCATCCTGTTCGGCAGCGGCGTACCGATCCTCGACGCGCTGCACATCGGCACCCAGGTCGTCACCAACCTGCCGATGCGCGATGCCATCGAGGCGGCCGCGGTCAAGGTCCGGGAGGGCGCTGCGCTGTCGCGCTCGCTGGCCGCGAGCAAGCTGTTCCCGCCCATCACGGTGCACCTCATCGCCAGCGGCGAGTCGTCGGGCAAGCTCGACGAGATGCTCGATCGCGCCGCCGAAAATCAGGAACGCGAGGTCGAGACGCTGGTCGCCGCGATGATGGGCGTGTTCGAGCCGGTGCTGATCCTGGTGATGGGCGGCGTCGTGCTGCTGATCGTGCTTGCAATTCTGCTGCCCATCTTCGACCTCAATCAGCTGGTCAAGTAAGCCCCGCTCCGCCCTCCACGACGCACTTGGCTGGGGTTGGCGTGTCGCCACGCGGCTGATGATGCGCAGATGAGGATGCGACCGACCGTCGGGCCGTCGCACTGATGGTGTACCTGGTCGGCCTGCTCCAGGACGCTGACCGCCGCTGTCAGCGGACCGATCGCCTGGAGCTGCTGCGCGGCAACCGCTTCATCAAGCGCGCCGATGAACTGCCGAGTCTGCGGATGGGCAGCGCGCTGAGTGTGCAGGCGCTGGCCGAGGAGCGCCGCTTCAGCCCGCCGCCGGCATCGAGGCCAGCAGGCGCGTGATCCGTGTCGGCACCGCCTGCTCGACTTCGCGCAGCGCAACGCGGATGGCCGCAGCGAAAGCCTGGGCATCCGCACTGCCATGCGACTTGATGACGATGCCGTTGAGGCCGACGAAACTGGCGCCGTTGTAATTGCGCGGATCCATGCGCCCGCCGAGTGCCTTGAGCGTCCGCATCGCCGCCACCGCGGCCAGCTTGGTGAAGAACGAGCGCGTGAACTCTTCCTTGATGAAGTGGTAGATCAGCTTGGCCACGCCTTCACCGGTCTTGAGCGCGATGTTGCCGGCGAAGCCGTCGCAGACGACCACGTCGATGTCGCGCAGGAAGATGCCGTCGCCCTCGACGAAGCCGATGTAGTTCAGCGGCGAGGCCTGGAGCAGCTGCGCCGCCCGCTTGATCACCTCGTTACCCTTGATCTCTTCCTCGCCGATGTTCAGCAGCGCGACACGGGGCCGCTCGATGCCGACCGTGGCCGTGACCAGCGCCGCGCCCATCGCGGCGAACTGCAGCAGCTGCTCTGCCGAACACTGCGCGTTGGCGCCCAGGTCGAGCATGTGCACATGCCCGTTCACCGACGGAATCGCCGAGATGATGGCCGGCCGGTCGATGCCGGGCAGCGTCTTGAGCACGAACTTCGCCGTGGCCATCAGCGCTCCGGTGTTGCCGGCCGACACCGCTGCCTGCGCACGACCTTCCTTGACCAGATTCACGGCCACGCGCATCGACGAGCGCTTCTTGTTGCGCAGCGCCTTGGATGGGGATTCATCCATGCCCACGACCTCGTCGGCGTGGACGATGCGGATGCGCCCGTCGAGCGCGCGATGACGCTTGCGCAGATCGGCCACCAGGGTTGGCTCGTCGCCGACCAGGATCACTTCGAGTTCGGCATGCGCCGCAAGCGACAACAGAGCGGCGTCCACGACCGTCTCATGGCCGTGGTCGCCGCTCATTGCATCGATTGCCAGAACAACGGGAGCCGTCATCGACAGAACCCGCTGCAGGTGGGCTTTACTCGCCGGCGTCGACCGGCGTCTTGTCTTCGATCACCTTCTTGCCGCGGTAGTACCCGTCCGCGGTCACGTGGTGACGGCGGTGGGTCTCGCCCGAGGTCGGGTCCGTGGACAATGCCGGGGCCTGCGCCTTGCGCTTCCAGTGCGCGTGACGGTGACCGCGATAGGCACGCGACTTTTTGGAATCCTGAACTGCCATTGCTCAACTCCGTCGGGCGTCGACCGCCCCACTACTCTTGATTCGTCTTCAACTTCTGCTTGAGCGCGGCGAACGGATTCTCGCGCTTTGCAACCTGTTCCTGCACCGGCTGTTCCTGCGCCGGCGGCACCGCGGACTGGGCCGCATTCTCGCACGACTCGCAGCGTGGCAGCATCGGCAGCGCCAGCAGCACCTCGTCCTCAATCAGCTCATACAGCGCCAGCCGATCGTCCTCGATCCGATACGGATCGGCCTGCGACAGCAGCGCGCGTTCCTCCGCATCGCTGGACACCAGCCTCAGATCCAGCGCCAGATCCACGTCCTGGCGGTAGGACTTGCCGCAGCGCCGGCACTCCAGCGCCATACCGCCCACTACACTTCCGTGCAGTCGCGGCCAGCCGCTCTGCGCGTCCACCTGCAGATCGACCTGCAGGACTTCATTGTCGGCGCCCGATGCCAGCAGCTCGCGCAGGCGCGAAGCGCTGCGGACCGGATATTCGCCGCGAAACCTGCTTTCCTGCGCCAGTGCCGCGCTGGCGCGCGCCTCGCGTGGGATGCTCATCCGCTTGCCCCGTACAAGGGCCGCGCATCATAGTGACGCGAACCCGCAATGTCAAAGAAATTCAATGCCTAATCGCCCGCACCCGCCTGCGCCCGAACTGATCCTCGCGTCTGGCTCGCGCTATCGGGCCGAACTCCTGGCGCGCCTGCGCCTGCCCTTTGCCGCGATGGCCTCACATGCCGACGAGGCCGCACATGCCGGCGAGGCACCGCAGGCACTGGTATCGCGGCTGGCAGTGGCCAAGGCACGCGCCGTGCAGGCGCAGCATCCGCGCGCCTGGGTCCTGGGCTCCGACCAGCTCGCGGTGATCGACGGCAATATTCTGGGCAAGCCCGGCAGCCGCGAGCGCGCCATTGCACAACTGCAGGCGGCGTCCGGCCGCTGCGTCGAGTTTCTCACCGGCGTCGCCCTGCTGACGCCGGAGGGCGTCCACGAGGCGCTGGACATCACCACCGTCTGCTTTCGCGCGCTCACGCGCGCCGAGATCGACCGCTATGTCGACGCCGAACCGGCCTTCGACTGCGCCGGCAGCTTCAAGTGCGAGGGCTACGGCATCAGCCTGTTCGACGCCATCGACAGCTCCGACCCGACCGCGCTGATCGGCCTGCCGCTGATCGCCGTGTGCCGCCTGCTGCGCGCCGCCGGCTACCCGCTGCCCTGAACCAGCCACGACGGCAGGCCGGCGACCGTGCCGATCACGGCCGCGGCACCGGCCTGGCGCAGCCGGTCGGGCGCATGCACGCCGCAGGCCACCCCCAATCCGGGCATGCCGAGCGCGCGCGCCATCGCCATGTCGTACTCGGTGTCGCCGATCATCAGCGCCTGTGCCGGCGTCAGGCCTTCGTCAGCCAGCAGCTCACGCAGCATCAGGGGATCGGGCTTCGACGCGGTTTCATCGGCGCATCGCGAGTTGACCACCACGCGCGCCAGCTCGACATGATGCGCCAGCGAACGATCCAGGCCGCGACGGGACTTGCCGGTAGCGATGGCCACCCGCCAGCCGGACTCATGCAGCGCACACAGCGCATCGAGCGCACCCGGAAACAGCGGCGCCTCGCCCGCCCCTTCGGCCAGCCAGTTCGCGCGGTAGCCGTCCAGCAGCGCGCGCAGGCCCGCCAGCTCCAGCTCGGGATACAGGCGCTGCAAGCCCTCGTTAAGGCCCAGACCGATCAGCTCGCGGATCGACTCGTCGCTGCGCGGCGGCAGCTTCAGGCCCTCGATCGCCGCCTGCATCGCGCCGACGATCTGCGCGGCGGAATCGGCGAGCGTTCCATCCCAGTCGAAGATCAGCAGCTTGCCGTTCACGTGCGTGTCCGCTTGCGCTCCCCGGCCGGGCGCCCCGTCGCGCGCGCGCATGGGCTAGCGTCCGCGCGGC
>JBFHQK010000040.1:0-14261 GCA_041592255.1 Fontimonas sp. | reverse complement strand
GCCCGGCAGTGCCAGTGGCGCCGCGGACGAGCTGTTCAGCGCCCAGTATCGCGAGCAAAAAGCCGGCACAGAAGCGGCGGCAGCCGAGCTGCTCGCCGTGGGGTTCTCGGCCAGGGTTCTGTTTGCCGAGGGCGACGCGCGCAAGATGATTCTCCGCGCGACTGAAGAGCGCAGGCCCGACGTATTGGTGCTTGCACGTCACTCGCACAAGCCCGACGGCAACTTTATCGCCCGGCGTCTCGACGCCCTGGTGCAGGAGTTCGACCACATGACCTTCGGCTCGGTCAGCGCCTTCCTCGCCCGTCGCGCACAGTGCCCGCTGCTGATTATCCCAACTCACGTGGAATGAACCGCTGCTCGCGCGGGAACTATCGCGCCATCCAGCCGCCCCCCCTTCTCCAAGGATCGCCATGCAAGTCAGTGATCTGTTCCGTTTCAGGACGCGTGAGATCAAGGCACTTCACCTGACCTGGATCGCATTTTTTATCTGCTTTTACGTGTGGTTCAACATGGCGCCCCTGGCGTCGTCGATGCTGCGTTCGGTGGACTGGCTGACGCGCGACGACATCCGGCTGTTTGCCATTGCCAATGTGGCGTTGACAATCCCGGCTCGGATCCTGGTTGGCATGGCCCTGGACCGCTACGGGCCGCGCCGCGTGTTCTCGGTGCTGATGGTGCTGATGTCGTTGCCGACACTGGCATTCGCGCTCGGCGATTCGAAGTGGCAGCTGTTCGCCTCGCGCCTGGTGCTGAGCTCAGTCGGTGCCAGCTTCGTCGTCGGGATCCACATGACGGCGCTGTGGTTCAAGCCGCGCGACATCGGCTTCGCGGAGGGCTTTTATGCGGGCTGGGGAAATTTCGGCTCCGCCGCCGCCGCAATGACGCTGCCCACGATCGCGCTAACCCTGTATGGCGGCGACGATGGCTGGCGCTGGGCCATCGCCACCTCCGGCGTGACCATGGCCGCCTATGGCGTCTTCTACTGGTTCGCGATCACCGACGGCCCCACCGCGGATACGCATAAGAAACCGCGCAAGGCGGCCGCGCTGGAGGTGTCCAGTTATCGCGATCTGGCGCTGCTGATCGCCTTCACCATCCCGCTTATCGGCATCCTGTCGATCCTGGTCTGGCGCATCCAGAAAATCGGCTATATCGACGGCATCACCGCCGGCGCCTGCTATTTCGCCATCGCGGTCGCAATCGTCTACCAGATCGTCCAGATCCTGCGTGTCAACCTGCCGATTCTCGCCAAAGGGGTGCCGCAGGACGATCGCTATCCATTCAAGACAGTCGCCGCACTCAATACCACCTACTTCGCCAACTTCGGCGCGGAACTGGCGGTCGTCTCCATGCTGCCGATGTTCTTCGAGGAAACCTGGGGCCTGACGGCCGCCGCTGCCGGCCTGATCGCATCTTCGTTCGCCATCGTCAACCTGTTCGCCCGGCCGATGGGCGGCCTGGTATCCGACCGTTTCGGCAACCGCCGTTTCGTCATGCTGGCCTATATGCTGGGTATCTCGATCGGCTTCGCGCTGATGGGGCTGCTCGACAGCAAGTGGCCGTTGGCGGTAGCGGTCGTCATCACGCTGTTCTGTTCGTTTTTCGTACAAGGGGCTGAAGGCGCGACCTTTGGCATCATCCCATCGATCAAGCGCCGCCTGACCGGGCAAATCTCGGGCATGGCCGGCGCCTACGGTAACGTCGGCGCGGTGTTCTACCTGTTCGTTTTCATGTTCGTTACGCCGTCGCAGTTCTTCTTCATCATCGCCTCTACCGCACTGTTGAGCTGGGCCGTGTGCCTGCGTTGGCTGAAAGAGCCGGAAGGCGGCTTTGGTGACGAGTACGTCATCTCGTCGGTCGACCAGGCCATCGCCCGCGAGGCGCGGCAGAAGCGAGAAGCCGAAGTCGAGCTGAGCCGCCTCTTCGCTCAACGCAGTACCGTCGAACTCGCAGAGAAAGGCTCGGGTCTTACGCTCACGGCCCGCTTCAAGAACCTCGATGACGTTCGCCTGGTAATCGACCGCCTGACTGCCCAGGCTGGTACCGTCAAATGAAGCGCCCAGTCTCACCGCTGGCGGCGCCGCCGACGCGGCTCTCAGCGGTGGCGATTGCCGTAGTCGCGGCGCTGGCCGCGGCCGGCGCAATACTGCCGGCAACCGCAGCGACTCTCTCAGGCAGCGTGGTCGACGCACACGGCGCGCCGATGTTCGGCGCGATGGTCACACTGCGCAACACTCAGGGATTCAGTGAAACGGTTTACACCGATGCCGCCGGCCGCTGGCGCCTCGGCACCGGGCAGCAGGGCGCGCTCAGTCTGCGTGCGCGCGCGTATCGACACGCCGACCAACTGCAGCCGCTGATGGTGGGCGACCAGGACTTGGGCAGCCTCACCCTCCGCCTGATGCCGCTGACCGAACCGGCGTCGCTGTCGGAAGCCCTGCCCGCCAGCGCGCATGCCGCCACGCTGCGTTGGCAGGACGCGGGAACCCGCGAATCCTTCGTCAGTCAGTGCATGTTCTGCCACCAGATCGGCAACGCCCTGACGCGCAAGCCGCGAACGAGCGCCGAGTGGACCGATGTCATCGCGCGGATGCAGAGCTACGGTGCGCTGATCACGCACGACAACGAACGCCACTTCCCGCTGGTGCTGTCCGAAACCTTCGATGGCATGCCCGTGCAGGCCGTACTGACTCCCGATGCGACGCCGGAGCTGGCGCGCCTCACGCTACGCGAGTGGGCATTCGGTGGTCCGCTCAACTATGTCCACGACATCGAGATCGGACGCGCTGGCCTGATCTACGGCGTCGACATGTCCAGCGACGACATCTGGATCCTCGATCCGCGCACCAATGCGATTGAATCGATCCGGATGCCGCCCAACGAGCTGCCGCTGGGCGGCATGTTTGCCGGTGCAGTATCGCCGCTGGGCACCTTTGCCGCCCACCACGGTCCGCACTCGATCATCGAAGGGCCGGACGGCCGGATGTACATCACCTGCTCGCTCGGCGGCGAAATCGGCATCTTCGATCCGGCCACCGCCGCGATGGAGTTCGTAAAGATCGGCGGCGATGCGGTCTATCCGCACACATTGCGCTTTGATCGGCAGGGCACGCTGTGGTTCACCCTGGCGCTGTCCAATCAGATCGGACGCATGGACATCTATACGCGCCGCATCGACATCATCGACCTGCCATCCAACGGCTTCTGGCGCTGGCTCACTGATGCGATGCTGCCAAGCATCATGCGCGTCGCCGCGTGGTTTCCACGCAGCGACTTGCAACTGGCGCTGTCGCATCACAAACCCAGCGGACAAGGACACCGCATCTTCAATCTACCCTATGGCATCGACATCAACCCGATCGATGGCTCGATCTGGTATACGAAGCTCTATTCCAGTTACATCGGCCGCGTCGATCCGCTGACGCTAGAGGTCAAGGAATTCCCGACGCCGCACAAGGGGCCGAGGCGCGCGCGCTTTGCCGCCGATGGCACGCTGTGGATCCCATCGTTTGAGGAAGGCTATCTGATGCGCTTCGACACCCGCAGCCAGACCTGGGTGCGCAGCTACCGCCTGCCGACCCTGGCTGCCGATCAGCAGGAAACTCCGTATGCACTGAACGTGCACCCGCGCGATGGCGCGGTGTGGATCACCTCGAATCAGTCCGACCGCCTGTTCCGTTTCGACCCGCAATCCGGCCGCTACACCAGTATTCCCACGCCCACGCGGGTCAACTTCATGCGCGACATCGTGTTCACGGATGATGGCCGGATCTGCACCTCCAACTCGAACCTGCCGGCGGCCGCCATCGAAGGCGGGCGGCCGACCCTGATCTGCATCGAGGACAACCTGAGCCGCGAACCCTGAACCAGCAACAGCCTTTCCCCGTCCAGCGCGATCATGCACGCCACCACCGCGGTCAATCTCGACGATCTTCGCCGGCTCGCGCGGCGCCGGCTGCCCAGGATCGTGTACGACTACATCGAAGGCGCCGCCGAAGACGAGCGCGGCATGCAGCGCAACCGCCATGCCTTCGACGCGCTGCAGCTGATGCCGCGCATCCTGGCCGACGTCTCGACGCGCGATCTCGGCGTGGAGATTTTCGGCCGCCGCTACGCCGCCCCGTTCGGTATCGCGCCGACCGGACTGACCGGCTTTGCCCGCCCCGGTGCCGATCTGGCCCTGGCCGCAGCCGCCGCGGCGGCGGATCTTCCGTTCGTGCTCAGCGGCGCCGGCACCGCGTCGGTGGAGGATTGCGCGCGCGTGGCGCCGCGCCATACCTGGTTCCAGCTCTATGTCGCACGCGAGCCGCACATCACCGCCGATCTGATGCGGCGCGCGCAGGCCGCGGGCATCGAGGTGCTGATGCTCACCGTCGATGTCCCGGTGCTGGGCCGCCGCGAGCGCGACCTGCGCAACGGCCTGACGACACCGCTGCGGCCGAGCCTGCGCAGCCTGCTCGACCTGCTGCTGCACCCGCGCTGGCTCGCCGGCATCGTGCGTCACGGCGCGCCGCGCTTCGAGAACTGGGCGCCCTACCTGCCGGCGAGGTCCGGCGCGCGCGCGCTGTCGGCGTTCTTCACCTCGCAGATTCCGTTCGTGCAGACCTGGGATGATCTCGCATGGATCCGCGCGCGCTGGCCCGGACGCCTGGTGGTCAAGGGGTGCATGGATCCCGCCGACGCGGTGCGGCTGGCCGATCACGGCGTCGACGGCATCGTCGTCTCCAACCATGGCGGGCGCCAGCTCGACGCCGCGCCGGCGGCGCTGGCGATGCTGCCGGCGGTGGTCGCCGCGGTCGGCACACGAACCACGGTGATGTTCGACAGCGGCATCCGCCGCGGCAGCGATGTGCTCAAGGCCTACGCGCTGGGCGCGCGCTTCGTCTTCGTCGGCCGACCGACGCTGTATGGCGTCGCCGCCGGCGGACGCGCCGGCGCCGCGCGGGCGATCGACATCCTGCGCACCGAAATCGACCTGGCGCTGGCGATGGTCGGCCAGCCCGGCCTCGCTGCACTGTCGCACGCGGATCTGGTCGGCGGGGACCCCGCGGCGAGGTGAACGCCGCGGCGGGTTTCAGTGCGCCGCCGGTCGCTGGATGCGCGGCTCGAGATTGGCCTTGAGCGCGCGCGCGTCGAAGGCATTGCCGTCGTCGGCCGGCTTGGCGCCGGAACGCAGCAGGATTTCGGCCTGCGCGCGATAGGCGCCACGCCCGCCGCCGGTGCCGGTGCTGGTACTGACGCCGACGCTGACCCCGCCGCTGCCGCCGACACGGAATCCGCCGATGCCGAACCCGACACTGGGCGAGCTGCCGGCCGTGGCCTGCTCCTGTGCACTGTTGTCGACGATGACGAAGTAGTCCTGTCCCCGCTCGAGCGTGAGTTCGGCGGCGCGGTACAGCAGATAGTCCTGCACCGTGTCCCGCGGCGTGCGCGGACTGCCGGTGAAGACAACGCGGTAGCGGTTGTCTTCGAGTTTCTGCTCGGTGTAGCCGTAGCCCTTGGCCTGCGGCTGGTAGGGGGTGACGCTGGCACAGGCGACCAGCGCGGCGGCAAGCACAACGGTGGCGCTGGCGGCGAGTAAACGCTGCATGACGGTCTCCGGTCCGGGTCAGGCGCCCCCCACCGCCGACGGTCCCGGTTGTAGCCGCCGGCGCGGAGGACCATTCTGGCACGCTGCAGGCGGACGCGGTGAAACCGCCGCGGCCGTGCCAGCGCCGCCGGCGCTCAACGCTGCGCGGCTTCCGGCAGGGTCGTGGCGGCGAGATCCGGGTCAATCAGGCCGCGGCTGACCAGGCGCTGCAACGCCTGGTCCATCGTCTGCATGCCGTGCTCGGCGCCGGCCCGCATGGTGTCGCGGATGCCGGCGACGTTGTTGCGCCGGACCAGGCTGGCGATCGCGCTGGTGTTGATCATGATTTCGAGCGCCGCCACACGCCCCTTGCCATCGGCGCGTGGCAGCAACTGCTGCGAGACCACCGCACGCAGCGAGCTCGCCAGCATCGCGCGCACGTGGTCCTGCTTACTGGTCGGACACGCGTCGACGATACGGTCGATCGAGCCATCCGCGCTGTCGGTATGCAGCGTCGACAGCACCAGAATGCCGGTTTCGGCCGCCGTCACCGCCAGCGAGATCGACTCGGGATCGCGCAGCTCGCCGATCAGCAGCACATCGGGATCCTCGCGCAGCACCGAGCGCAGCGCGGTGGCGAAATCCGGCGTGTGCGTACCCAGCTCACGCTGGCTGAGCAGGGAGCGGCGGTTGGGATGCAGGAACTCGATCGGATCCTCGATCGTGATGATGTGGCCGTCGCGGCTGCCGTTGATGAAGTCGATCATCGACGCCAGCGTCGTCGACTTGCCGGCGCCGGTCTTGCCGGTCACCAGGACCAGGCCATTGCGCTGGCGGCACAGATCGACCATCACCGACGGCAGCCCGAGCTGCTGCATGCCCGGGATCGTGGTCGGAATCGCGCGGATCACCGCGCCGACCCCGCCCAGCTGCGCGAACGCGTTGATGCGAAAACGCGACAGGCCCGGCATCTCGTAGGCGAAGTCGGTCTGGTCGTGCTTGCGGAAATAGTCCAGCGCCGACTGCGGCATCATCTGCGTCAGCGCCGTGGACAGCGTCTCGGCCGCGAACGACACCGGGTGCGCGACCTGCAGAATGCCGTGGCGGCGCATGCGCGGCGGCTGGCCCGACAGCAGATGCAGGTCGGACGCTCCGGCCTCCACGAACATGCGCATCAGCTCGGTCAGCGACATGTCAGAGCCCGAGACGCACGCCCACCAGCTCGGCATCGGTGGCGTGGCGCTGGAACGCGCGCTTGTCCTGGGCGACCAGATAGGCGTCGTTGGCGTCGACCTGCCCGGCCTCGACGGCGTCGAGCAGCGCCTGATCCATCAGCTGCATGCCGCTGTCCCGATGGGTCCGGATCACGTCGGGAATCTGGTAGGTCTTGCCGGAGCGGATCAGATTCGAGATCGCCGGATTCTGCAGCATGATTTCGGCAATCGGCCGGCGCCCGCGACCGTCGCGTGAGCGCATCAGCACCTGGCTGATCACCGCGACCAGATGGCTCGACAGGAACGAAACGGCCTGCTGGCGCGCCTCCGCCGGCAGCGCATCGAGAATGCGGTCCACGGTCTTCGCCGCCGAGCGCGTATGCAGCGATCCGAGCACGAGATGGCCGGTTTCCGCCGCGGTCATGGCGATCTCGATGGTCTCGCGGTCGCGCAGCTCGCCGACCAGGATCACATCGGGATCCTGGCGCAGCGCGGCCCGCAGCCCGCTGGCGAAGCTCTCGACATGCGTGCCGATCTCGCGCTGGATGATCTGCGCTCCTTCGGCCTGATACAGGAACTCGATCGGATCCTCGAGCGTCACCACATTGACCGGGCGCTGCTCGATGATCTCGCGTGTGAGCGCTGCCAGCGTCGTCGACTTGCCGGCGCCGGTGGCGCCGGTCACCAGCACCAGCCCCTGGCGCCGCTGGGTGCACTTGTGCACCGCCGGCGGCAACCCCAGCTCGGACAGCCGCGGCACCACGCCGGCGATGCTGCGCATCACCGCGCCCACGCCCGAAGCCTTGCGGAAGATGTTGACGCGAAAGCGCCCGGCCAGCGGCGACATGTAGGAGAAGTCGAGATCGGCGCCCTCGTGGAACCGCTGCGTCTGCGCCGGCGTGAGGATGTCGAGCAGGTAGGCCTGCAGCTCCGAGGCATCGAGGTTGCGGAACTTGATCGGCAGCAGCTGCCCGTCGAGCCGGAACAACGGCGGGCGACCCACGGCAAGGTGCACGTCGGAGCAGCGCTGCTCGCGCGCCATCTGCAGAAAGGTGTCCAGCCGCGGCATCAGCTCGCCTCGACCAGCGCGTCCAGCGCCGCCGCAACCACCGCCATCGAGGCCGGCCGCTCGGCGCGCTCCGTGGCCAGGCAGGCCATCACCAGCTCGTCGAGCGCGGCGGGCAGATCGGGCACGTGCGTCGACGGCGGCTCCTTGGTGCCATGCAGATGCTGGTACATGACCGCCATGTTGTTGCCGGCATTGACCGGCGTGCGCCCGGTCAGCATCTCGTAGATCACGGTGCCGAGGCTGTAGATGTCCGAGCGTTCGTCGGCACGCGCCCCCTTGATCTGCTCCGGGGACATGTAGCGCGGCGTGCCGATGGCCACGCCGGTGTTGGTCAGCCGCGTGGACTCCTCGGAAACCGCGGCGGCAATGCCGAAGTCGACGACCTTGGCAATGCCGCCGTCACCGATCAGCACGTTCGCCGGCTTGAGGTCACGGTGCACGACATTCACCGCATGCGCCGCGGCCATCGCACGCGCGACCTGGGCCGCCGTGTCGCAGGCGCGGCGCACATCGAGCGGCCCCTGCCGCAACAGCTGCGACAGCGGTTCGCTGGGCAGGTATTCCATCGAGATCGCGAGCGTGTCATCGACGCGCACGAGGTCATGGATGCGGATCACACCCGGATGCGTGATGCGCCGCGCCAGCTTCAGCTCCTTGACGAAGCGCAGGCTCAGGGCCTGTTCCTGCGCCAGATGGGCGTGCAGGAACTTCATCGCCAGCTGCTCGCCGACGATCGCATCCTCGACCAGCAGCACGGTACCGAACGCCCCGCGACCGAGCTGGCGCAGCACCTGGTAGCGTCCCCCCAGGTTCTGCCCCGGCGCCGGACCCGAGGACACCGCCGGCCGCGCGGCCGCGCGCGTGACGGGTGCGGTGCGCGCGGACTCGGCCGCCGGCCGCGGCGCAGCCGGTGCCTGCAGCGTCGGCGTCATCGTCGCCACACCGCCGGGCTGGCGCCGTTGCAGCGCCGTGGTCGCCTGCCGGCGCACGTCTTCATCCGGATCCTCCGCCAGCGCACTGATCACGCTCATCGTCGCCTCGCTGTGGTCGACGTCCTGAAGCCGGTTCAGGGCCTCGGCCACGGCCAGACGCACGTTGCGCGAAGCGCCCGGCAACAGGCGCGAGAGGTCGCCGATCGCCTCGGCCGCCTGCAGCCGCGACAGCGCGCTGATCAGCGCGATCTGCGCGTGCTCGCCGGCATTGACGCTGAGCATCGCCCGCAGCAGCGGCACCGCACGCCGGTCGCCCGCGGCGACCAGCCCGTCGATCGCCCGTTCCTGCACCCACCAGTCCTGATCCTTGAGCGCGGCGGCCAGGCCGTCGAAGCTGTCGGCGCCGCCGGTGGCGTTGAGGATCTCGACCGCGGTGCGGCGAATGAAGGCGTCATCGTCCTGGAGCAGGGCCAGCGCCGCCTGCAGCACGCGCGGCCCGCCGATCTTGCCGAGTGCGTCGGCGCAGCGGCTGCGCACCCACCAGTCCTGATCGCGCGCGCCGGCGAGCAGCGCGCGCAGATTGTCGACCGTGGCAATCTGGCTCAGCACCTCGATCGCGGCACGACGCACGCGCGCCACCTCGTGACCGAGCAGTGCCGCGAGCATCTGCGGCAGCTCCGCGCGGCCACCTGCCGCCAGCAGCTCCACCGCACGGTTCTGCACCCGCAGGTGCTCGTCGGCCAGACACGGCATCAGCACCTGCGGATCAATCTTTGCCGGCTCGTCGGCGAAGGCGTCGAGCGCCGCGAGCCGCACCGCGGAATCCGGATCCGCCAGCGCGCGCACCAGCGCCGCGGCGGCCTCCGGCGTGCGGATGCGGCCGAGCAGCCGCACCACGCCCAGACGATAGTCCGCGTCGCGCGCATCCAGGCGTGCGACCAGATCGGCGACTCCGTCGGGGCCGGCCACCCGCGCCATCATGCCAAACAGCATGCCGCGATCGGCCCCGTTCTGCTTGGCCGCGGCGCTGAGCAGATCGGCGAGCCGCAAACGGTCGCGCTGCCCCGCCAGCGCGGTGTAGACCGCCGGCTTGACCACCGTCGGATCGTCGAGCAGCGCCAGCAGCGCCGCGGGGTCGTCGATGGCATGGCCGGCCAGCGCCTGCGCCACAGTCATTGCCACCGCCGTGCGCGGATCACTGAGCGCCCGCAGATAGAGCGGCGTCAGCGCCGGCGCGTACAGTGCCCGCAACGCCACCACCACCGGCTCGAGCTGATCGCGCCGGGTGCGCGCCGCGGCATCGGTGAGCGCGCGGAACGCCGCTGCGCTGTTGCCGCGCAGGTCGTGCAGCATGTCGCGTGCGCCGGCGTGCATCAGGCTGGGCTGCGCCAGCAGCGCCTGCACCTGCGCACGCGCCTTCTGTGCGCCAACCAGACGTTCGATCAGGCTCATTCCGCGTGCCTCCGTGCGCGCGGCTGAAATCGGCCGGAAACCGGCAGCGTCCTCTTGCCGCCGGGGCGGGCGCTTCCTCGCCGCCCGCGGCCGATTCTGCGGCACGCGCCGGCGCAGCGTCGCGCGCGACGCGACTGCGCATCGTGATCCAGTTCACGCAACGGCGGCCAGTTCGCGGAGCGCATGGCGGGCCGGGGTCAGGGCGGAGCGGCGCGGCCCGGAAGCGGATCCACCTCAGGCCCCAGCAGCACCACAATCGCCGCATCATGCGGGGCACCGCGCGCCAGCCGGATCGCATGCGCCAGCGCCCGGGCGTTGTGTGGCTTCACATAGAGGTTTTCGATGTCGAGGCACAGTGAAGCCGCGTCGTCGGCAGCAGCGTCGGCCACGTCACTGAACTGCACGCGCCCGGTGACCGCGAGCCAGCGATGCTCGCGCATCAAGCCGGATTCGCCATCCGCCGCCGCGTGCGTGCCGCCCGCGCGCACGGGCTTGACCATCACCAGTTCCACCGCCGCGCGATCAAGAAACGGCTGGCAGATGCCGGTGGCCGCCAGCCCGGCTTCGACGCTGCTAACCACCGCTGTGGGCAACGTATGCCCGAGCGGAATCAGCTGGCGCAGCACCTCGTGACCGCTGATGGCCTGGAAATCGCTGGCCATGGTCGGATACGGATCGGGGCCTGCCTTGAGGCCGCTGACGTAGAAGGTTTCCGGGCCGCTCTGCAGCCAGCGCGCGAGCGCCGCGCGACGCGGATCGGCCCGAGGATCGCGCAGCCGCACGACTTCGATGCCGGGGTAGCCGGTGAGCGCGCCTTCGTCGACGCGCTCGCCGACGAACACGGTGGCTTCGAGCTTGAGCAGCCGGGCCGCGGCGACATAGGCGCGCACCGAGCCGCCGGCACTGGAGCCGCAGATCAGGCGGCGCCGGCCCGCGAAGCGCGCGACCAGCGCCTGCCCCAGCGCGTTGAACAGGCGCTCGGTGTTTTCCGCACGCAGGTCTTCACGCTTGAAGTAGAGTTTGGCGCCGCCGACCCGCGCCGTCAGATCGGAGGCGTAATACAGCGGACTGGGCCGGGCCAGCTCGGTGGACACCAGCCCCGCAAAAGTGGTCAGAAACGCCACGTCGCGCCGCAGGCGGCGGTAGACGGCACGCACCTCCTCCAGGCGCAGTTCGAGCTCGGTGGCGTCGATGGACTCGTGCTCGAAGTGGCGCTGCCCGGTGGCCGCCACGGTCGGCGTGAACGTCCGCTGCAGCAGCGGCATCTCGCTGGTGTCATCGAGATCGTCCGCGATCGGCGCCGGCGGACGCGGCGCGGCGCGCGGCGCGGCGCGCGGAGCCGGGCGCGGCGGCGGCCGGCGTGGCGCCGGATCAACGGCCACGGCGGCCTTGACCGGCGGGTTCCACGCCGGGACCGGCGCCACGCTGGCGGCGGCCCGCAGCGGACGCACCGCGGCTGCCGGCCCGTCGGCCGCCAGGTCGATGCCCAGCCCGAGTCCCAGCTCAACCACCTTGCCCCACTGCTCCGGTCGCGCGAGGCCCGCAAACTGGTGCGCGGCTTGCCGGAACGCCTGCGCGCGACCGGCAGCGTGGTGCAGCTCCAGCAGCGTCGTGTGCAGGTCAGTGCGCTTGGGATCAGCCTCGATCTGCTGCTCGAGCATCGACGCGACGTCGGCATAGAAGCTGGGATCGACTTCCTCGACGACGATGCCCGGCGCCGATTCGCTGCGTGATGCGAGCACCGGCCGGAAGGAGTCGGTTTCGGCCCCCGGATCGGCGAAGCGCCGCACCGGCCGCGACGCCAGCTCCCGCCGCACCGGCAGCGGCGGCGCGCTGCGCGCGCCACGCCCGCCGCGCGGACGCGCGGATTCGGAATGCCCGGACTTCAGGATCCACCAAGCCGCCAGGAACCCGCTGGCGACCAGCAGGGCCAGCCAGAACACGGCGCTAGCCAGCCAGACCGAACGGGGGGGGACGCACTTCGTGTGCCTGCACGCTCATCGGACCTCCATGTCTCGGGCGTTCGGCCAGCATAGCGCATCGGGCGCGCATGCCCTACTCGAAAAAATCCTCTATCCCTGCGCCGCTGGATCCGGCGCTGGGCCGGGCGCCGGGCCGGCGGCGCTACGCGGCGCGGCGCTACGGCGTCACCGTGCCGGCGACGATCACCGCGCGGATCTCGCGCAGCTTCTGCTGCACCGTGGCCGCATGCGCAGGGCCCATGCGGATCAGGGTCTTGTGCCCCCACGACAGCGCCTCGAGCCGCGGATCGGCGAACTCGTAGAGCACCTTGGGCCGCTGCAGCCGCACCGCCGCGTCGGGCACGGGCGCCGCCAGCAGATGATCGATGACGGCGATCAAACGGTCGTTGAAATAGCTGCCGGGATAGCCCAGCTCCTCGTAGGCCTTCTGGAACAGCGGGTAGTAGCGCAGATAGATCCGCGCCACCGCGCCGGCGTCCGCCACCTGCAGCGCAGAGACATAGGCGTCATAGCGCGCGAAGTTGCGCGGGCTCAGCTGCAGGTCCGGTCCTTCGCCGTCGACGGCGAGGCCGCCGTCGACGTGGCGGACCGGCCGCTGCTTGAGGCGCACCGGATCGCGGTCGAGGCTGTCGAGGGTCACGACGATGCGGCGGACGATGTGCTCGGGCAGCAGGAAGGCTTCGACCGGCGGCGCACCGAACACCTCGACCAGCGACGTGCGCATCGCCGCGTCGCTGTCATCGAGCGTCGGCAGCGGCGCGGCGTCCGGCGCGGTCTCCAGCGGCAGCGGATAGGCGATGGCGTCGTCCGCATCGGCCTCCGGCGCCGGCTCCAGCTCCGCGGCGGGCGCCGGCAGCTCGAGCGGACGTGCCGGCCGGTCCTTGTACCAGTACCAGGCGGCACCACCGATCAGCAGCAGCACGGCAAGGATCAATGCGGTCGAGGTCGCCTTGTTCATGGCTTTTCGCAACCATCGGTTGAGCGGTGGGCCAGTCTCCCACAGTTCCCGCGGACGGTGCCATGCCGGCGCCATCTCATCCACTCGGAGGAGTCCTGCCGCGGCGGGGGTCTGATACAACGGTCGCCACGAATTATCGAAGCTGCTTCTCAAAATTCGCCGAACCGACCCGGAGACCGCCTGTGACCGCTGCGACCCAAACCCTCACGCCCCGCAAGACGCCGCGGGTCCCCGGCCTGCCGTTGATCGGCAACCTGATCGGCATGGCCAAGGATCCGGCCCAGTACTTCGTCGACTGCTACCGCAAGTACGGCTCGGTGTTCCGGCTGAACATCCTCGGCAACGACTACGTGGTGATCGCCGGCATCGAAGCCGCCAACTTCCTCGGCACGCGCGAGGGCAAGGACTCACTGCGCTCGAAGGAGTTCTGGCAGGGACTGGTCAAGGAATACGGCGCCACCCGCGTGCTCACCGGCGAGGACGGCGAGGGCCACAAGGAACTGCGCGACATCATGCGTCGCGGCTATTCCAAGGAAGCGATGCGCGGGCGCTACAAGGACCTGATCGACATCACCGACCGGGTGCTGACGCGCGACTGGACGGTCGGCAAGAAGGTGCCGGTCGTCGAGCGCATGCAGTACCTGGTGACCGAGCAGCTCGGCACCCTGGTGACCGGCGCCGCGCCGCTGGAGTATGTCAAGGACATCCGCACGATGATCCTGTACATCCTCAACGTGCTGGTGACGCGCCAGCGCCCCAAGGTGCTGCTGCGCAACCCGCGCTACAAGAAGGCCAAGGCGCGCGTGTTCGAACTCGGGCAGAAGATGATTGAGCAGGTCGCGGAGCGCGCCAAGACGGTGCCGGACGACCAGAAGCTGCTGGTGGACGACATCTATGCCGCCCACCTGAAGACACCGCACATCATGCCGGCGTCGGACCTGATCGTGTCGCTGACCGGCCCTTATGTCGCCGGCCTGGACACCGTCGCCAACACCACCGCCGCGATCACCTACACCGTGCTCAAGCACCCCGAAGTCAAGGCGCGCGTGCTCAAGGAGGTCGACGCGCTGTTCGATCAGGGGCCG
>JBFHQK010000039.1:0-14277 GCA_041592255.1 Fontimonas sp. | reverse complement strand
CAGCTTGCCGCCGGGTAGCAGGGTCACGTCGAGCTGGTCACCTGGTTTCGAATCGAGGTGTTTGAGCAGTTCCTTCTTAAAAGTGACTTGCCCCTTGCTGGTGATGGTGAGGGTGGTCATTGGATGTCCATATCTGACAGTGTAAGGAAGTATTGCCTTACATTCGTCTTGGGTCAACCTCAGCCGTCGGGGGCGGCCTCGGGAAGTCGGTGACGGTGTCAGCGAGCGTTGCGCTGGCGGAAGGGGGATTGCCCCCAAAGCTACCGGCCGCTTCGCGCCATCAACGCCGTTGGCTTGAAGCGCTGGTTAGTCCTTTCGCAGCTCCTTTCCGGCGCGTTCGGACTGGGCGATTGCATGGGCAGGCTGCCCTACAATCGCGCCATGTCGATGCGACTGTCCGCGCTGCAGGTCTTCCCGCTGAAATCCGGCGCGGCGTTCGTGCTGGATGAGGCGCGCGTGGAACCGCGCGGGCTGGCGCAGGATCGGCGCTGGATGGTGGTGGACGATCAGGCCCGGTTCATCACCGGGCGCGAGGCGCCGCGGATGGTGCTGTTGCGTGCCGCGCCGGTGCCGGGCGGGCTGCGGCTGTCGGCGCCGGGGATGGCCGATCTGCAGGTGGCGCAGCCGGTGGACTCGCGCAGCCGCGTGACGGTGTGGCGCGATCAGGTCGATGCGCTGGAGGCCTCGGCGCAGGCTCACGACTGGCTCAGCCGTTTTCTGCGCCGTGACTGCCGGCTGGTGTTCATGGACGCGCTCGCGCAGCGGCCGCTCGACCCCGCTTACGCGGCGGCCGGCGACGAGGTGAGTTTCGCCGATGCGTTTCCGCTGCTGCTGATCTCGCAAGCATCGCTGGACGGGCTCAATGCGCGACTCGCGGCGCCGGTGCCGATGCTGCGCTTCCGGCCCAATCTGGTGGTGTCCGGCGCCGATCCGCATGCGGAGGACGGCTGGACGCGCATCCGCATCGCGGACATCGAGTTCGAGGTCGCCAAGCCCTGCGTGCGCTGCGGGTTCACGACGGTGGATCCGGAGACCGGCACGCTCGATCCGCGCGGCGAGCCGCTGCGCACGCTGGCGACGTACCGGCGCGCGGCCAAGGGGGTGACCTTCGGCCAGAACCTGATCGCCCGCAGTACTGGCGTGCTGCGGGTGGGCGACCCGGTGAGCGTGCTGGCGTAGCGCGCTCGCCTGCGCCTGCGGGACGGTTACGGGCCCGGTCCGGCGCCGCGCATCACGGTGGTCTGGCCGGCAATCTGCACTGCGCTGTCCCACAGGTAGGACAGGTGCGGGTGTGCGCTGCGCAGCACGTCGAGCGCGGATACATCGCCGCGCAGATGGAGGTCCATCCACGCCAGCGAGTAGCGCCCGGCGATGTCGTGGCCCCAGGTCGGAGTCGGCAGCAGCGGGTAGTTGACGTGCTGGGCGTGCGAGGCGGCGTCGGCAACGATGAAGGCGCGATCCTGCGTGAGCTTGTCGTAGACCGGGCGCACGACCTGCGGATTGACGAAGGGGATCGGCGCGATCGGGCCGTCGTGGTCGCCGGTCTGGATCATCACCGGAATCGGGTTGCCGTCGAACGGCGCCGAGTCCTCGCTGATCGGTGCGGCGGCGACGGCGGCGTGCACGCGCGGCTCGACGGCCTGCAGCGCCATCGTCGTGATCGCGCCCATGCTGTGGCCGATGACGCCCACGCGCGTCGCATCGAGCGCGCCGCGCACCGGCGATGCGGCGAACAGCCAGCTCAGCGCATCCTGCGCCTCCTCGACGTTGTTGCCGGGATCACCATCGGACTCGGTGTCGGAGTGGCCCTGGCCGCTGAAGTCGAACGCGAACACCAGATAGCCGGCGTCGGCGAAGACGCGGTGCCACCAGCGATACATCGCCACGTTGGTGTTGAGGCCTTCCAGCGCGAGGATCACCGGGAACGGCCCGTTGCCGGGCGGCACCGCGCCCTGGTGCGGCAGCACGATCTCGCCGTAGAGCCGCGTGCCGTAGCGGTTGGCGAATTCGACCGGCAGCAGCGCGACGGCGTCGTTGAAATCGGGATGGCCGTACCAGTGATAGGCGTGCTCGCCGCGCGAGCCGTCCTGCAGCTGCGCCAGCGTCGCGCGGACCTGGAACGCCAGCAGCGCGGGGTCGGTGAGATCGCGCACGGTGACGCCGAAGGCCACCGGGTTGAACAGCGCTGCGACCGCGTCGGTCGGCAGCAGCGCGGCGAGGGCGTCGACGTCAGTGATGACCGCTTCGATCTCGTCGGGAGCTGCCGGTGGATTCTCGCCGGGCTGCGACGCCGGCCAGTGCTTCAGGCTCGCCCCTGCGGTGCTGGCGGGGTCGCTGCTCTCGCTGCAGGCGCCGAGCAGCATGGGAACCAGGAGCATCAGGTGCAGCAGCGGACGCAGCGTCATCGATCGGACCCGGGCAGATGGCACAGCCGTGCATGCTCGGCCAAAGCCCGCACGCGGGCAATAGTGGCTGCGTCGCCGGCGGACCGGCGTCAGCTGCGGATCTGCGAGGCGAGGCCGTTGAGCACTTCGTTGTAGGCCTCGATCGCGGTCTTGCCGAAATCCGGCTTGTTGGCCGCCACGCCCTTGAGGACCTCGGCGGTCTTGGCATCGTAATGCTTGAACAGGGCCTCCAGCTGCGCGCCCTCGGGGGCGATGCGCAGCAGCGCGGCGACGGCAACGCGGATCGCGGCGCCTTCGCCGACGAGTTCGGCGATGGTTTCGTGGAGGTCGTTCATCTGCGGGACTCCGGGGTGAGGCGGAGGGTGAGTCTATCGAAACACGGCCTGGCGCCTGCGCAGGCCGGCCAGCAGCGCCAGCGCGGTCAGCGAGGCGAGTGGAAGCGGACCGCCACCGGCGCCGTCGCCCGGCGTTGCCGGCGTCTGGGGCGCGCTGGGGGCAGCAGCGGCCGGATACAGATAGGCCGCGCCGGCGCGGTCGTCGCTGCCGAGCGTGGCGCCGCGTCCGTCGGCGTGCAGGATCGGGCGCATCACCGCCTCGTCCACCGCGGTGCCGGCGCGGCAGTCCGGAGCCGGGTTGTCGCCACAGGAGTGCGCCAGCCCCAGCGCATGTCCGAGTTCGTGCGCGAACAGCTCGGCGGCGTTGGCATGGTTCAGCAGGCCCAGAAAGCAGGACACGCCGTCCTGCACGACGATGTCGGATTCCACCAGCGGCAGGAACTGTCCGCCGCTCCAGGTCTGGGCGCGGCCGATCCAGGTGCCGGTGGTTGCCAGTACGCCGCCGGTTCGGCAGTCGAAGCTGCCGGCGAGCGCATCATCCGGGTCGCCGAATTGAATCGTGTTGAGGCCATCGGCCTGCGACAGGCGGCCGGTCGCCGCCGTGGTGCCGCGATAGGCGAAGCGAATCGCGCTGGCGGTGTCGGCGTTCCAGGCATCCAGTGCCTGCTGGAATTCGCCATGGCCGCCACCGGGCAGCCCGAGCGGCTGGGTGCTGGAGACGTACCAATCCACACTCAGGCCGGCATCGAACGCGGCCCAGCGTACCGGGGTCGACGCGGAGAGCTGATATTTGGCGAGATCGGAGCCGGCGCCGTCGTCGGGCAGCCAATAGTCGGCCGGCGGGTGCGTGCCCTGCGTCAGGGCGCTGAGCCAGGCGGCAAAGCGCTGCAGGTCGCGCGACTGCCCGGTTTCATCTCCCGCCGCCGCCTGCTTGGTCACGGAAACGGCCTTGGCGTCACGCAGGTCGCGCCACAGCACCGAGCGGCCGGTTGCGTCAGCGCGAACGTGGAAGGCGCCGAGCGCGTGCTGCAGCACGGCGTAGCTGCCATCGCTGCGGGCGCGGAGGAAGATCAGAGCGCGTTGGTCGATGGTGAAGCGCGGCGCGCCCGACAGCACGAAGCTGCCGTGGGCGCTGCGGCCTCCGGGCACCACGACATCGATCGGGTCCTCGGCGCCGGTGCCCTTCAGACGGTGTTCAACGCGCAGGCGATAGCGCGTCACCGGCGGCATGCCCTGCGCTGCGTCGATGATCTCGACCACCTGTGCGAGCACGATGGCATCGGCCTGGGCGTGCAGCGCCGTATCGGCGATCGGCGCGTAGCTGAAGGCCTGTGCGACGGCTGGCAGCAGCATCACCGCCAGGGCGAGCCCTCCAGGCTGAGTTCGACTGCGCACAAGCCCCTCCGACTGCGTGTCCGATGGATGGCGGCGCGGCGGCGAGAAACTGAACCGGTCCAGGCCCCTGAGATGACAGACGGTGCCGCCGAACCGGTCCAGGCCCCTGCGGTGACAGACGGTGCGGCGGAGCCGCCGAATGTGCGGTGTAGACTCAGGCCGCAGGCGCCACAGCGCGCGCTCCCCGCAGCGGATGCCCGGAAGCCCCATGCGTACAGACCTTGTCGATGCCGTCATCTCGCCCAAGGGCAGTCTGACCGTGCTCTCGCGCGCCGAGGTCGGCAAGCTCGCCGATGCCAGCCAGGGCGGGCTGCACCGGCTGTTCCGCAGCTGCTCGCTGGCGGTGCTCAACAGCGGCAGCTATCTCGACAATGGCAAGGAGCTGCTTGAGCGCTATCGCGACTTCGACATCCGCGTCGTGCCCGAGGAGCGCGGCATCAAGCTCGAGCTGCGCAACGCGCCGGCGGAGGCCTTCGTCGACGGCAAGATGATCCAGGGCATTCGCGAGCACCTGTTTGCGGTACTGCGCGACATCCTCTACGTCAGCGAGGAGATCATCGACAACCCCGCGTTCGATCTCACGGCCTCGGAAGGCGTCACCGATGCGGTGTTCCACATCCTGCGCAATGCCGACGTGCTGCGCACGACCATGCACCCGCGCCGCGTGGTGTGCTGGGGCGGACACTCGATTCCGCGCGAGGAGTACGACTACAGCAAAGAGGTCGGCTATCAGCTCGGGCTGCGCGGTCTGGATATCGGCACCGGCTGCGGACCCGGCGCGATGAAGGGGCCGATGAAGGGCGCGACGATCGGGCACGCGAAGCAGCGCACCATCGGTGGCCAGTACCTGGGCATCAGCGAGCCGGGCATCATCGCCGCCGAGTCGCCCAATCCGATCGTCAACGCGCTGGTGATCATGCCGGACATCGAGAAGCGCCTGGAGGCCTTCGTGCGGCTGGCGCACGGCATCGTCGTGCTGCCGGGCGGTGCCGGCACGGCCGAGGAAATCCTCTATCTGCTCGGCATCCTGCTGCATCCGGACAACGCCGAGATTCCGTTCCCGCTGATCTTCACCGGGCCGGCGTCAGCGGCCGACTACTTCCGCCAGATCGACGGCTTCATCGCCGCGACGCTGGGCCCCTCGGCGCAGCGGCGCTACCGCATCATCGTCGACGACGCGCCACAGGTCGCGCGCGCGATGCTGGCCGGCATCGAGGGCGTGCGCCAGTTCCGCGCCGAGCGCGACGACGCCTACTACTTCAACTGGCTGCTCAAGATCGATCCGGCGTTCCAGCGTCCCTTTGTGCCGACGCACGCCACCATGGCCGCGCTGGATCTGCGCCGGGATCAGCCGCCGCACCAGCTGGCCGCGCATCTGCGGCGGGCGTTTTCGGGCGTGGTGGCGGGCAACGTCAAGGACGACGGCATCCGCGCGGTCGAGACGCACGGGCCGTTCGAGATCCGCGGCGATGCCGGCATCCTCGCGCCGATGGATGCGCTGCTCTCGGCTTTTGTCGCCGGCCATCGCATGAAGCTGCCCGGCACGCGCTACGTGCCGTGCTACCGCATCGTGCGCTGAGGCCGCGCGCGGCGCGGGTTCAGGCGCGCGCCGGCTGCAGGCTGGCGAGGGTTTCGCGATACGGTCTGAGTCCGGCGCTGAACAGCGCGATCGCGGCGAGATTGCCGAAGGTGCCGACGATCAGGATCGACCAGCGCACCGCGTTGTCGTCGCGGAACACGTAATCGGTCAGCACCGCGACCGCAGTCGGCCCGATGCCCAGGCCGATCAGGTTGACGATGAACAGGTACACCGCCGAGGTCTGGCCGCGCATGCGGTTGGGCACGATCTCCTGGATCGCCGCCGCCGCCGCGCCAAACGGCATGCCCAGCGCGAACACCGCCGGCACCATCGCGATCGCGGCCAGCGTGCCGGTGGGCGCCAGCAGATACAGCACGCCGCCGACCAGGCACAGCGTGGCGGCCCACAGGCCGACGCGCAGCGCGGCATCGGTGATGCCCGCCTCGCTCCAGCGGTCGGCGAGGCGGCCGCCGAAGACGATGCCGGTGGAGCCGAACACCATCACCAGCACGCCGTAGACGATGCCGATCTGCGACGCGTCCCAGCCGTGGCTGCGGATGAAATAACTGGGAATCCAGGCGCTGGAGCCGTAGGAGCAGAACGACAGCATCGCGAAGCCGAGGTTGTGGCACAGCACGGTGCGGCGATGGCTCCACAGATAGGCGACGACTTCGCCGAAGGGCACGCTGCTGCTGCCGACGGTGATGCCGTGCCGCGGCGGCTCGCGCACCAGCGCGAAGCACAGGCTGAACAGGATGCCGGCGCTGCCGAGAATCAGGAACACCACCTGCCACGGATGAATGGTGCCGATCAGCGGCACCGTCACCGCGCCCTGCGCGGCGACCGCCTTGATCACCAGCCCGCCCAGCAGGAAGGCCATGCCGCCGCCGAGGTAGATGCCCATCGAGTAGACGCTGATCGCGGTGGCGCGCCGCTGCGGCGGGAAATAGTCGGCAATCATCGAGTACGCCGCCGGCGACAGTGCGGCCTCGCCGACGCCGACGCCGACGCGGTACAGAAACAGCTGCCAGTAATGCTTCGCGGTGCCGCACAGCGCGGTCATCAGGCTCCAGACCACGACCCCGGCCGCGATCAGGCCGCGCCGGCTCTTGCTGTCGGCGAGGCGCCCCAGCGGGATGCCGAGGATGGTGTAGAAGATCGCGAACGAAAAGCCCATCAGCAGGCTCATCTGCGTGTCATTGATGCCCAGATCGCGCCGGATCGGTCCAACCAGCAGATTGAGGATCTGCCGGTCGATGAACGAGAACACGTACGCGATCATCAGGATCGCGACGACGAACCACGCGTAGCCGTCGCCGGTCGGTGCCGGCGCTTTCTGCTCGCTCATCTGCTGTCTCCCCCAGCGCAGATTCAGGCCCCCGCTCTCCCCTTGGCACGGGGAGCGGGAGAAAGCTGTGTCACACCCTCAGCACCAGCTTGCCGACGTTTTCGCCCTTGAACAAGCGCAGCAGCGTCTCCGGGAAGGTTTCCAGCCCGGTCGCGATGTCCTCGCGCGTCTTCAGCTGGCCCGTCGCCAGCCAGCCGGCCATCTCGCGCGCGGCCTCGCCGTAGCGGTCGGCCCAGTCGAACACGACCATGCCCTTCATGCTGGCGCGGTTGACCAGCAGCGACAGGTAGTTGCTCGGCCCCTTCATCGGCGTGGTGTTGTTGTACTGCGAGATCGCGCCGCAGATGACGATGCGGGCGTGCATCGCCAGCTGCGTCAGCACCGCGTCGAGGATGTCGCCGCCGACGTTGTCGAAGTAGACGTTGACGCCCCCCGAACCATTTTGGGGGGGACAGTGCTGCTTGAGCGCCTGCTTGACGTCCTCGTTCTTGTAGTCGATGCAGGCGTCGAAGCCGAGTTCGTCGACCACGTGGCGGCACTTGTCGGCGCCGCCGGCGATGCCGACCGCGCGGCAGCCCTTGATCTTGGCGATCTGGCCGACGACCTGGCCGACCGCGCCGGCGGCGCCGGAGACGACGACGGTGTCGCCGGCCTTGGGCTGGCCGACTTCGAGCAGGCCGAAATAGGCGGTCATCCCCGGCATGCCCAGCGTGCCCAGGTAGACCGGCAGCGGCGCCAGCTTGGGATCGACCTTGGTCACGCCCTTGCCGTTGGACGCCGCGTAGTCCTGCACGCCGAACAGGCCGACGACGTGCTCGCCGACGGCAAAGCCGGGGTGCTTCGAGGCCACGATGCGGCCGACCGCACCGGCGCGCATCACTTCGCCCAGGCCCACCGGCGGGACGTAGGACTTGCCTTCGTTCATCCAGCCGCGCATCGCCGGGTCGAGCGAGATGTATTCGTTGCGGACGATGAACTGGCCGTCGGCGGGCTCGGGCACCGGGGCCTCGACGAACGCGAAATCATCGCGCGTGACCATGCCCTGCGGGCGGCGGGCGAGCTTGAACTGGCGATTGAGGGCGGACATGGATGCACTCCGGACATCAGCGCCGCGACACGCGGCTGCTGCTGACATAGGCCTGGACCGATTCCTTCGACACGTAGCGGCCGAGTTCCATCTTGCCGATGGCGTTGCGGTGCACCTCGTCGGGGCCGTCGGCCAGCCGCAGCGTGCGCGCCTGCGCGTAGGCGTAGGCCAGGCCGAAGTCGTCGCAGACCCCGCCGCCGCCGTGGGCCTGGATCGCCCAGTCGATGACCTGGCAGGCCATGTTCGGCGCCGCCACCTTGATCATCGCGATCTCCTTGGCGGCGACCTTGTTGCCGACGGTGTCCATCATGTGCGCGGCCTTCAGCGTCAGCAGGCGCGCCGAGTCGATCAGGATGCGCGCCTCGGCGATGCGCTCCAGCGTCACCGTCTGCGCCGCCACCGGCTTGCCGAAGGCGACCCGTTGCAGCGAGCGCTTGCACATCTTCTCCAGCGCACGCTCGGCCAGCCCGATCAGGCGCATGCAGTGGTGGATGCGCCCCGGACCCAGGCGCCCTTGCGCGATCTCGAAGCCGCGGCCCTCGCCGAGCAGGATGTTCGCCGCCGGCACGCGCACGTTGTCGAACAGCACTTCGGCGTGGCCGTGCGGCGCGTCGTCGTAACCGAACACCGGCAGGTGGCGCAGGATCTTCACGCCCGGCGTGTCGCGCGGGACCAGGATCATCGACTGCTGGTGGTGCCGGCTCGGATTGTCCGGGTCGGTCTTGCCCATGACGATGAACAGCTTGCAGCGCGGGTCGTTGGCGCCCGAGGTCCACCACTTGCGGCCGGTGATGACGTAGTCGTCGCCGTCGCGCTGGATGCGGCAGGCGATGTTGGTCGCGTCCGACGAGGCCACTTCCGGTTCGGTCATCGCAAACGCCGAGCGGATGCGGCCGTCGAGCAGCGGCTCCAGCCATTCCTGCTTTTGCGCTGCGGTGCCGTAGCGTTCCAGCACTTCCATGTTGCCGGTGTCCGGCGCCGAACAGTTGAACACCTCCGGCGCCCACAGCACGCGGCCCATGATCTCGCACAGCGGCGCGTATTCGAGATTGGTCAGGCCGGCGCCGCGCTCGGATTCGGGCAGGAACAGATTCCACAGGCCGGCGGCCTTGGCCTTGTCCTTCATCTCCTCGATGATCCGCGTCGGCTGCCAGCGGTCACCCTCGGCGACCTGTTCGAGGAAGCGTGCCTCGTTGGGATAGATGTGCTCGTCCATGAACGCGTTGAGGCGCTGCATCAGGGCGAGGGTCTTGTCTGAATATTCGAAGCTCATCGGATGTCCTCGGTGCGGGCGCGGCGTCTCAGCGGCGCGCCAGGATTTTTTCCACCTGCGCCCAGGCCAGGTCGGCGAGCGGGCGCGCGGCGGCGCCCATCTGTGCGGCCTGCGCGCTCGAGGCGGTGCCGTCCTTCACGCGGCCGGCGATGCCCTGCAGGATCGCGGCCAGACGGAACAGGTTGTAGGCCATGTAGAAATCCCAGTGGTCGGGATCGATGCCGTCGCGGCCGGTGCGCGCGCAATACATGCGCACGTATGCGGACTCCGACGGAATGCCCAGGTCAGCCAGCGGCGCGCCGCCGAGGCCGCGGAAGACGCCGGTCGGGATGTGCCAGGTCATGCAGTGATAGGCGAAATCGGCCAGCGGGTGGCCCAGCGTCGACAGCTCCCAGTCCAGCACCGCGAGCACGCGCGGTTCGGTGGGATGGAAGATCATGTTGTCGAGGCGGTAGTCGCCGTGGACGATGGTGGTCTCGTCGCCCGGCGGGATGTGCTCCGGCAGCCAGGCGATGAGTCGGTCCATAGCGTCAATGCGCGCGGTTTCGGAGGCGCGGTACTGCTTGGTCCAGCGGCCGATCTGGCGCGCGAAGTAGTTGCCGGGCTTGCCGTAGTCGGCCAGCCCGATCGCGGCGTAGTCCACCTGGTGCAGCGCGGCGATGACGCGGTTCATCTCGTCGAACATCGCGCGGCGCACCGCCGGTGTGTAGTCCGCGCCCGGCAGCGCCGGATCCCAGAGGATGCGGCCGTCGACGTGCGCCATGATGTAGAACGCCGTGCCGATGACGGACTCGTCCTCGCACAGGCAGTAGGTCTTTGCCACCGGCACGTCGGTGTGCGCCAGCGCGGTGATGACCGTGTACTCGCGGTCGACCGCGTGCGCCGAGGCCAGCAGCTTGCCGGGCGGCTTGCGGCGCAGCACGTAGTGCGTGCCGCCGGCGGTCAGCTGGTAGGTCGGGTTGGACTGGCCGCCCTTGAACTGCTCGACGCTCAGCGCGCCGGAGAAGCCCGCGACGTGCTGCTGCATGTAGCGCTGCAGCGCGGCGACGTCGAAGCGGTGGCGTTCCTGCACCGGGATCGTGGCACTCATGACCTACGCTCCCTGCGGCGTGATCACCAGCTTGCCGGACACCTTGCGGTCCATCAGCTGGCGGATCGCCTCGGCGCCGCGCTCGAGCGGGAAGGTGCCGGCGATGTGCGACTTGAGCTTGCCCTCCCTGAGCCAGCCCAGCAGTGCGCGCAGGTCGGTGATGTTGTGCATCGGTTCGCGCTTGGCGTAGTCGCCCCAGAACACGCCGACGATCGACGCGCCCTTGAGCAGCGGCAGGTTCAGCGGCAGCTTCGGGATCTCGCCGTTGGCAAAGCCGATGACCAGATGCCGGCCGCGCCAGGCGATGCTGCGGAACGCCGCTTCGCTGTACTCGCCGCCGACCGGGTCGTAGACCACGTCGACGCCCTTGCCGTCGGTGAGGGCCTTGAGGCGCGCCTTGAGGTCTTCGGCAACGTAGTTGATCGTTGCGTCGGCGCCATGATCGGTGCACACCGCGAGCTTCTCCGCAGACGACGCCGCGGCGATGACCTTGGCGCCCAGCGCCTTGCCGATCTCGATCGCGGCCAGGCCGACGCCGCCGGAGGCGCCCAGCACCAGCAGCGTCTCGCCGGCCTTGAGCGCGGCACGGTCCTTGAGCGCGTGATACGAGGTGGCGTAGGTCATCACGAACGACGCCGCCGTGACGAAGTCCAGCTCGGCCGGCATCGGGATCAGCGCGCGCGAGTCGGCGAGCACCTGTTCGGCGAACGCCCCCCAGCCGGTGAAGCAGATCACCTTGTCGCCGGGCTTGACGTTCTTGACCTTGGCGCCGACCGCCTCGACCACGCCGGCGCATTCGCCGCCGGCGGAGAACGGCAGTTCCGGCTTGAACTGGTACTTGTTCTGGATGATCAGCGTGTCGGGAAAGTTCACCCCGGCGGCGTGCACGCGCACCAGCGCCTGGGTCTCGTCCGGCACGAGTTCGGGCACGTCCTCGACGACGAGCGCTTCCGGCGGGCCGAAGGTTTTGCAGAGCAGGGCTTTCATCGATTGAGTCCGGGTCAGGGCATCGGGTTGGTCGGCAGGCGCTCGTCGAGGATGTCGCGCAGGCGTGCCTCGACGGCGGGTTTGATCGCCGGGTGGGTGAGGATGTAGAAGCGGCCGGCCTTGACCGCGTCGATCGTCATCCGCGCGACTTCGGTCGCGCTGATCTTGCCGGCGCGCACGGCCTTGGCCACGCGTGCCTCGTAGGGTGCCGCCAGCGGGTTGGCGGCGGACAGCTCGGCGGGGCGATTACGGCCGGCGTCGGCGATGCCGGTGTTGACGAAGGCCGGGCACAGCACCGAGACGCCGATCGACGCGCCGCTGGCGCTCAGCTCGTGGTGCAGGCACTCGGACAGTGTCACGACGCCGTGCTTGCTGACGCAGTACACGCTCGACGCCGGCACCGACAGCAGGCCGGCGACCGAGGCGGTGTTGACGATGTGGCAGTCGTCCTTCTGTTCGAGCATGCGCGGCACGAAGGCCTGCACGCCGTGCACCACGCCCATCAGGTTGACGCCCAGCACCCACTGCCACTCGTCGGTGGTCGTGGTCCAGGTGGGGCCGGCGACGGCGACGCCGGCATTGTTGAACAGCAGATGCGCAGCGCCGAAGCGCGCGTAGGTTTGCTCGGCGAGTGCCTGCACCGCGTCGGCTTTGGACACGTCGCAGCGCACGCGCAGCACCTCGGTGCCGGCCGGCAGCAGCGCCTGCGTGGCGTCGAGCCCGGCGGTGTCGATGTCGGCCAGCACCAGGCGCATGCCTTCGGCGGCGCACAGCAGCGCCAGTTCGCGGCCGAAGCCGCTGCCGGCGCCGGTGATGACCGCGACCTTGTTCTTCAGCTCGTTCATTTCAGGCCGGCTCCCGTTGCGTGCCGCCGCCTCATGCCGTGAGATAGCCGCCATCGACGTTCAGGCACACGCCGGTGGTGTAGCTGGCGGCCGGCGAGACGAGATAGAGCACCGCGCCGGCCATTTCATCGGGGTGGGCGACGCGCGCCATCGGCACCTTGCCGCCCATGAGTTTCATCATCTCGGGGTTGTGCACCAGTGCCGAGGCGAACTTGGTGTCGGTGATGCCGGGCAGCAGCGCGTTGACGCGCACCTGGTCCGGCGCCCACTCCTTGGCGCAGGCGTGGGTCAGTGAGATCACCGCAGCCTTGGTGATCGAGTAGATGCCCTGATACGGCCCCGGAATCACGCCGTTGACCGAGGCGGTGTTGACGATCGCACCGCCGCCGCCGCGCTTCATCAGCTTGTAGCCCTGCGTGGACATGAAGAAGTAGCCGCGGATGTTGACGTCAACGGTCTTCTGGAACGCGCCCGGATCGGTGTCGGCAATCGGGCCGAAGTAGGGATTGGCGGCGGCGTTGTTGACCAGGATGTCGAGCCGCCCGTGCGTCTTGTCGAGATGCGCGAACAGCGCGTCGATCTGCGCCATCTCGCCGATGTGGCAGGCCAACGCCTCGGACTGGCCGCCGGCAGCGCGGATCTCGGCGGCGACGCGCTCGCAGCCGTCGAGCTTGCGGCTGGAGACGATCACGGTCGCGCCATACGCGGCGAGGGTCTTGGCGATCGATTCGCCGATGCCGCGGCTGGCGCCGGTGACCAGCGCGATCTTGCCGGTCAGGTCGAACAGCTGGCGCGGCGGCGGGGTGGGATTGACGGTGGGCATCGGGGCTCCAGCGGGACGAAGGCTTGCCGCAGCCTAGGCGCGACTCTACGATCAGTCCAATCAATATTGTGAATCACGGCAAATAAGACTTGTGCATCTCAACCGGATTGATCTGAATCTGCTGGTGGTGCTGGATGCGATCTTCAGCGAAGGCGGGATCACCAAGGCCGGCGAGAAGCTGCATCTGACCCAGCCGGCGGTCAGCCATGCGCTTGGCCGGCTGCGCGACCTGTTCGGTGACCCGCTGTTCGTGCGCGAGGGCCGGCGCATGGTGCCGACGCCGCTGGCGCGCAGCCTGGTGCAGCCGGTGCGGCGCGCGCTGCACGGGCTGGAAGTTGCACTCAACGAAGTGCAGCAGTTCGACCCGGCGACGACGCAGCGCCATTTCCGCCTCGCGGTGCGCGATGTGCTCGAGGCCATGGTGCTGCCGCCGGTGATGATCGAGGTTGCCGCCGCGGCGCCGTCGGTGGACATCAGCGCGATCCGCGCCGACCGGCGCACGCTTGAATCCGAACTCGCCGCCGGCGGCATCGATGCCGCACTCGACGTGCTGTTGCCGGTGTCGGACGACATCCGCCATCAACGCATCTCGACCGACCAGCTGGTGGTGGTGGCGCGCGCGCAGCATCCGCTGGCCGCGGGCGGGCTCGACCTCGCCGCCTATCTGCGCGCGCATCACGTGCTGGTCAGCTCGCGGCGCAGCGGGCCGGGGCTTGAGGACGTGGAACTCAGCCGCCACGGCCTCAAGCGCCGGATCCGCCTGCGCTGCCAGCACTACTTCGCCGCCTGCCGCGTGGTGGCCGAGACCGATCTGCTGCTGACGATGCCGGAGCGCTATGCGCGCATCGCCAACCGTCAGTTCGGCAACCGCATCCTGGCGTTTCCGATGCAGATGCCGTCGATGGACGCCTATCTGTACTGGCACGCCAGCGTCGATGGCGATCCCGCCAACCGCTGGCTGCGCCAGCAGCTGATCGCCACCGCCGAGCCGGCGGGGTGAAGCGCCGGCGTCGCCTCGCCCGCCGTACAGCGGGTCAGGGCGTGGCCTGGGCGTGCTGCTGCGGCAGGTTCTTCGGATAGAACTCGATGTAGGGCGTCGCCACCCGCACT
>JBFHQK010000038.1:0-14780 GCA_041592255.1 Fontimonas sp. | reverse complement strand
TCGAGCACGATGATGTTGTCGACCGCCGCCTGCGGGATCCCGCAGGCCGCCGGCAGCGAACGCGGCGCGCCATCGGCGCGGCGCACGCCCTTGACCAGCACCTCGTCGAACTGGCCGTGATAGTCGCCGGCAAACACGACCACCCGGTCGCGCCCGGTCACCGCGCGCGCCACGCGCATTGCCGCCATCACCGCCTCGGACCCGGTGTTGCAGAACGTGACCCGCTCGTTGCCGGTGATCTCGGCCAACAGCGCGGCCGCCTCGCCCGCCAGCTCCGCCTGCGGGCCGATGGCGAAGCCCTTGAGCAGCTGTGCCTTGACCGCGTCGACGACAAACTGCGGCGCGTGGCCGAAGAAGGTCTGACCGTAGCCGTTGACCAGATCGACGTATTCGTTGCCGTCGACATCGCGCAGCTTCGATCCGGCCGCATGCGTGCACACCAGCGGGTACACCAGCTCCTTCCACTCCGAGCGGAAACCCGCCGCCGCGCGCGGATCGGCCAGCGTCGCGCGGTGTTGCTGCGTGCGGATCTTCGAGCCTGGCATGCGCGCGTCGAGCTGGGCCACCAGATCGGCGACATGGCGCCGCTGGGCCTCGGTGATGGTGCCGCCGGCATGGCGCCGCGCCGGCGCATAGACTTGGAAGCGTGTGCCACCGACCTCGTCACGGGTGGCGGCTGACGGCGCCGGTGCGCTCGCCGCTGGGTCGGCGGTGGGGCGTTGCGTCTGCGCGCGCAGTGCGGCGAGCTGGCGCTCGACCAGCGCGGCCATCGCCTGCAGCTGCTCGCGGAACATCGCTTCGAGCCCGCCTGCGCTGGCCGCCACCGGCGTCGCCACCGGCGTCGGCGGCGGCGGCGGCGCCCCGCGGTCCGGCACCGTCACGGCGACCACCGGCGGCGGCAGCAGCGGCGCCAGCAGCGGCACCAGTGCTGCCACCGACGCGTACTCACTCAGCAGCTGGCGAAACGTGACCTTGAGTCCGAACTCGCTTTGCAGCCGCTGGGCCACCTGGGTCAGGAACAGCGAATCGAATCCCAGCTCCAGAAACGACACTTCCGCATCGCCGTCCGCCAGGCGCTGACCGGACAGCTCCTGCAACAGGCTCAGCAGGCGGCCTCTGGCCACGTCGTCGGCGCTTGCGGCGGCGGCGGCCGGCGCGGGTAAGGATGGGGACATGGTCGGTTCATCCATGGTGGGAACGTCGTCCTGTGGCGTGAGCGCAGCGGCGCGCGCGGGCCCGTCGATCCAGTAGCGCCGACGCTGAAATGGATACGTCGGCAGCGGCACGCGCCGGCGCGGGCAGTCGTGGACCGCGCTCCAGTCCGGCGTCACGCCGCTGCTCCACAGCTCGCCCAGCGTCATCAGCACGCTGGCCTCATCGGGGCGCGACTGGGTGGCATCCGGCAGCGACGCCAGCGCGCGCACGCGCGTGCCACGCGCACACTGCTGCGCCAGCGTCGCCAGCGTGTTGCCGGGGCCGACTTCCAGCAGCAGCGGTGCGCCCTGGCCGAGCAGCGTCGTCATGCCGGCATCGAACCGCACCGGCTCGCGCGCGTGGCGTGCCCAGTAATCGGGCGACTGCGCCTGTTCGGCGGTGATCCAGGCGCCGCTGACGCAGGAAATCAGCGGCAGCGACGGCGCGCCGAGGCGTCGGCTGGCAATGGCCTCGCGCAGCGGAGCGATGATCGGATCGATCGCCGCCGAGTGGAACGCATGCGAGGTGTGCAGGCGCCGGCCGGCAATGCCCTGCGCCGCGAGCCGCGTCTCGAGCGCCGCGACCGCATCCGACGCACCGGACACCACGCACAGTGCCGGCCCGTTGACCGCGGCCAGGCTCAGGCCGGGTTCGAGCAGCGGCAGCAGATCCGGTTCGGCCATCCGTACCGCCAGCATCGCGCCGCCCGGCAGTTCCTGCATCAGCCGCGCACGTGTGGCCACGATGGCCAGCGCATCTTCCAGCGAGAACACGCCCGAGAGCGTGGCCGCGACGAATTCGCCGACGCTGTGGCCGATCATCGCCGCCGGCCGCACGCCCCACTCGATCCACAGCTGCGCCAGCGCGTACTCGACCGCGAACAACGCCGGCTGAGCCGCCGCGGTGGCGCGCAGGGCCGCTGCCGCGTCCTCGCTGTCGCGCGCCGGATACAGCAGCGCGCGCAGGTCCTCGCCCAGCAACGGCTGCAGCAGGGTTGCGCACCGGTCGATCGCTTCACGGAACACCGGCAACCGCTCATACAGTCCGCGTGCCATCTGCGGATACTGCGCACCCTGCCCCGGAAACATGAACACCACCCGCGGCGCGGCGCCGCCCTCGGTCCGCCGTACCGCGCATGCCGAGGCGAGCCCGGCAATCGCCGCCTCGCGATCGGCGGCAACGATCGCGCAACGCTGCTCGAACGCGCGCCGCCCGGTCTGCAGCGTCCACGCGACATCGGCCAGCGCCAGCTCGTGATGCTCGCGCAGATGCGCGGCCAGGCGCTCGCGTGCCGCCGCCAGCGCAGTCTCGCTGCGGGCCGACAGCACCAGCACCTGTGGTGACGCCGCCAGCGTGCCAGCAGCGGCGACGAGTTCGTCGGGCGCCTGCTCCATCACCACATGAACATTGGTGCCCCCCACGCCCAGCGCGCTGACGCCGGCGCGTCGCGGCGCCAGTGAACGCGGCCAGTCGCGCAGCCGGTCGTTGACGTAGAACGGCGACGCGGCAAAGTCGATCTGCGGGTTGGCCTGCTGATAGTGCAGCGTCGGCGGCAGCTGGCCGTGATGCAGGCACAGCGCCGTCTTGATCAGTCCGGCGACGCCGGCCGCCGCATCGAGATGACCGACGTTGGTCTTGACCGAGCCGATCGCACAGAACTGCCGATCGGCGGCGTCGAGGCGAAAGGCCTTGCTCAGACCGGCCACCTCGATCGGATCTCCCAGCGGCGTGGCGGTGCCATGGCATTCGACATACCCGATCGAGCGCGCCGGTACCCCGGCCGCCGCCAGCGCCATGACCACGGCGTCGGCCTGACCGTCGGCGCTGGGCGCGGTGAAGCCGACCTTGGTCGCACCATCATTGTTGATGCCGCAGCCACGGATCAGTGCATAGACGCGATCGCCGTCGGCGCGCGCATCGGCCAGCCGCTTGAGCAGCACCACGCCCGCGCCGCTGCCGAAGACGGTGCCGCTGGCCGCGGCGTCAAAGGCGCGGCAGTGGCCGTCGGCCGAGGCCATGCCGCCTTCGAGATGCAGATAGCCGCGGCGCTGCGGAAAGCTGATCGACACGCCGCCGGCCAGCGCGGCATCGCACTGATGCAGCTGCAGACTCTGGCAGGCCTGCGCCACCGCCAGCAGCGAGGTCGAGCATGCGCTCTGCACAGTGAAGCTCGGCCCACGCAGGTCGAGCTTGTACGACACGCGCGTGGCCAGGAATTCGCGTCCGGCACCCACGAGCATCGGATAGCAGCCGAGCTGGAAACTGCTGGTGAACGCCTCGATCGTGCTGCGGTCGCGCAGCACGTGATGCAGAAAGTAGGTGTTCATGCTGCAGCCGGCAAACACGCCGATCGGCCCGCGCTGGCGCGACGGATCGCAGCCGCCGTCCTCAAGTGCCTCCCACGCGCATTCGAGGAACACTCGATGCTGGGGATCGGTGAGCTCGGCCTCGCGTGCGTACATGCCGAAGAAATCGGCATCGAAGCGATCGACGTCGTCGAGCACCGGCCGCGCGGCGACGAAGTTCGGCGCCCGCCGCACGGCATCGGCAAACGTATCCTCGAGTTCGTCCGCGGCGAAGCGCGAAATCGACTCGACGCCGCCGACGAGGTTGCGCCAGAACGCCTCGATGCTCGGTGCTCCGGGAAAGCGCCCGGACATGCCGACGATCGCGATCGCGTCCTGGAGCGAATCGTTGCCGTAACTCAGCGCTGTGTCATCCACCCTCGCTCCCCGGTCGGCGCCTGTGCAGGCGCGGCAGATCAGGCGGCGATGATCAGCGCCGGCGCGCGATCCGGTCTGTTCGACTCCGCACTTATTCGGCGGACGCGCCGCCGGCCGTGCCGGCCTGCGCCAGCTCCAGCAGCTCGCGGGACCAGCCGTAGCAGGAGCAGGACGCATGCTCCAGACCGGGCCGGTCGACGATGCTGATGACCCCGCGGCTGTAGCGGATCAGACCGCGCTGGCGCAGGCGCGCGGCGGCCAGTGAAACGCCGGTCCGCTGCACCCCCAGCATGTCCGCCAGGGTCTGCTGCTTGAGCCGGAACACATCGGTCTGCACCCGATCGTGCGTGGTCAGCAGCCAGCGCGAGAGCCGTTGCTCGACGTCATGCAGCCGCGTGCACGCCGCAACCTGCGCGACCATGGCAATCAGCACGTACATGTAGCGACCGAGTTCCTGGCGCAGCACGCGGTTGTGGCCGAGTTCGCGACGCAGCAGCGCGGTCTGGATCCGCAGCATCGTGCCGGACGCACGCACCAGCGCGCGCACCGGCGACAACGGCGTGCCCTCGACCAGCGGACTGCCGAAGGCGCCTTCGCTGCCGACCAGGCCGACTTGGAGGTTCGCGCCGGCCTGCGGCGCGATCAGCGCGATGACGGCGCCGGCGGGAAAATAGACATGATCCACCTGCGTCCCCGGCTCGCAGATCGGCGTGCCGGCGCGCATCGCCACCGCTTCGAGCAGTGGCGCCAGACGTTCGCGTTCAACCGCCGGCAGTCGTGCGAGCAGCCGGTTGCCCCACAGTTCCGGCTCGGAGCGTCGCGGCTTGCGCGCGGCGCTCATGGCCGCCCCGGCGCTCGCTGAACGCGACGCTGACGGTTCGGCGGCGGCGGTCCGCGGCGAGCCGGCGCTCGCGCTGCGCAGCGGCACCGAACTCTGACCGCTTGGCGCCGCGGCGCCGGTCACCGCTGCTGCCGCGACGATCGGGGGCGTATCGGTGCCCATCGGTGGCTGTTTCCGGACGAGAGACGCGGACAATCTGCACGACCGGGGCTGCGGGTTCAGTACGATTGAACACCGATACGCGACCCAGCCGCACGCGCGGCGTCTGCGTACCCATACCGTGACACTGGCTGTGCACCAGCGCATAGCACTCGCAGGCGCCGACCTCGAGGCGCTTGCGGTCGACTACGCGGATGCGCCCCCGGCTGTAGGTGATTGCGCCTTCGTCGCGCAGCTTGCTCGCCGCCAGCGTCACACTCTCGCGGCGCACCCCCAGCATGTTCGCGAGGGTCTCGTGGGTCATGCGCAGCTCATCCTCGGGCAGACGGTCGAGGCTCAGCAGCAGCCAGCGGCACAACTGCTGACTCAGCGCATGATGGCGGTTGCAGGCGGCGGTCTGCGCCGTCTGCACCATCAGCGTACGCGCGTAGGCCAGCACGCGCTGCTGCATCGGCGGTGACGCATCGAGCAGGCGCGTGAACAGCTCGATGCCCAGGCGGTAGGCGTGGCCCTCGCACTGCACGACCGCGCGGTTGGGGGTCACGCCGCCGCCCATCATCAGCTCGGCGCCCAGCATGCCGTCGTTGCCGATCACCGCCGTCTCGGTCGCGTGACCGGAGCGCATCACCTGCAGCAGCGAGACCAGCGAACTGACGGGGAAATAGACATGCTGCATCGGCGCATCGGGCTCGTGCAGCACCTGACCGGTGCGCAGCCGCACACGCTCCAGTTGCGGGGCCAGCTCGGCGACGCCGACCATATCCAGCATCTCGCCAAGCAATTCGTTGCTGTCCGGACCGATCGGAGTGGTCATGTTCTTTCCCCTTGTCTGCGGGGCACCAATGCTGCCAGACGTTGGCGGTCAAACGCTGATCCGGGGCTGACCTGCACGCTCACGAAGACTGACCAATGGCTTGTGGACTACCCAAGACCGCGCCGGACGGCCCGCCCGCCGCCACCCGGTCGCGCACCGCGCCACCGACCCTATTTATGTGTGGCGACCTGATGTGCGGGCGCGGAATCGACCAGGTTCTGCACCATCCCGGCGCACCGCAGTTGCACGAACCGTTCGTCAGATCGGCCCGCGACTACGTGCGCCTGGCTGAACAGGCCAGCGGACCGATCCAGGCGCCGCTGACCGACGCCGCGGTCTGGGGCGAGGCGCTGGCGATCCTGGAACAACGCCGCCCGCAGCACCGCATCGTCAATCTCGAAACCGCGATCACGGCCGGCGGCAGCCCCGAGGCCAAGGGCATCAACTACCGGATGCATCCGGACAATATCGGCCTGCTGCGCACCGCCGGCATCGACGTCTGCACGCTGGCGAACAACCACGTGCTGGACTGGGGCGCCGCCGGGCTGCTGGACACCCTCGCCACGCTCGCGGGCGCCGGCATCGCCAGCGTCGGGGCAGGTGTTGATGCCCAGGCCGCGTGGCGCCCTGCCGAACTGCGCCTGGGCGATCACCGGCGCCTGCTGCTGTACGCCTGCGCCAGTCCCTGCAGCGGCGTACCCGCACACTGGGCGGCGCGCGCGCACACTCCGGGCATCGCACGGCTCGACGCGCTCTGCGCCGCGCAGGCGCTCACGCTGTCCCGCCACATTAACGCCCGTCGCGCTTGCGCAGACGCTGTCATCGTCTCGATTCACTGGGGGGAGAACTGGGGCTACGCGATTCCGGACGCTCAGCGCGCCTTTGCCCACGCGCTGATCGACGCCGGCGCGGCCGATATCGTCTGCGGACATTCGTCGCATCACGCCAAGGGCATCGAAGTCCATCGCGGTCGCCTGATTCTCTACGGCTGCGGCGATCTGCTCAACGACTACGAAGGCATCGGCGGGCACGAGGCGTATCGCGCCGACCTTGGCCTGATGGTGTTCCCCACCCTGGCCGAGGACGGCGCGCTGCGCGCGCTGGAGCTGGTGCCCACCCGCCTGCGCCGCTTGCGCATCGAACGCGCCACCGCGGCCGACTGCACCTGGCTGCTGGCGACGCTGAACCGCGAATGCGCGCCTGGGCACCGGCGTTGAGCGCACGCGCAGTGGCGGCTTCGCGCTGCGCTGGTCGGCGCCGCAGACTCCGGGATTGACCTGAATCAAGGCCGGCCCGCCGCCACGGTCGCAGCATGGTTCCCGGTTCGCAGGGGACGCAGCGATGACCTGGGACGTGATACGCAAGGCGGTGGACGCCCGCGCAACGGCGCCGAATCTGGCCGACTACGACCGCCTCCGCCGCAGCTTCACCTGGGACCAGGCACGCGCGCAGATCGACGGCCTGCCGGGCGGCGGCCTGAACATTGCCTGGGAGGCAGTCGACCGCCATGCCGCCGGCCCGCGCGCGCAGAAAACCGCGCTGCGCTGCCTCACCCGCAACGGCGGCGTGCGCGATCTGAGCTATGCGGCGCTGCGCGAGCAGACCAGCCGCTTTGCCAATGTGCTGACCACACTCGGCATCGGTCGCGGCGAGCGCGTGTTCGTGCTGGCCGAGCGCATTCCCGAGCTGTACGTGGCGGCGCTGGGCACGCTCAAGGCCGGGTCGGTGTTCTGCCCGATGTTCTCGGCGTTCGGCCCCGAGCCGATTCAGGCCCGGGTCGAACTCGGCGCCGGCGCGGCGCTGGTCACCACGCCGACGCTGTATCGGCGCAAGCTCGCGCCGGTGCGCGCACGACTGCCGACGCTGCGCCATGTGCTGCTGGCCGATGACGGCACCGACGCCAGCGATCTGCTTCAGGATCCGACGCTGCACAGCCTGCGGGCGCTGCTCGACGCCGCGCCGGCGCAGTTCGAGACTGCGGCAACGGCGCGCGAAGACACCGCGCTGCTGCATTTCACCAGTGGCACCACCGGCAAACCCAAGGGCGTGGTGCACGTGCACGAGGCGGTGGTGGCGCATGCCGCAAGCGCACGCTACGTGCTCGATCTGCACGACGATGACATCTTCTGGTGCACCGCCGATCCGGGCTGGGTCACCGGCACCTCGTACGGGATCATTGCGCCGCTGGTGCTGGGCGTGACGATGATCGTCGACCGCGAGGAATTCGACGCCCAGCGCTGGTACTGTCTGCTGCAGGACCAACGCGTCACGGTCTGGTACACCGCGCCCACCGCGATCCGCATGCTGATGAAAGTCGGCGCCGATGCCGCCAAGGGCTGCGACCTGTCCCGGCTGCGCCACCTGTGCAGCGTCGGCGAACCGCTCAACCCCGACGCGGTGGTCTGGGGACAGACGGTGTTCGGCATCCCGTTCCACGACAACTGGTGGCAGACCGAAACCGGCGCGATCATGATCGCCAACTACCCGGCGATGGACGTGCGCCCGGGCTCGATGGGCAAGCCGCTGCCCGGCATCGACGCCGGCATCGTGCGCCGCACCGGCGACGGTCATGTCGAGGAGATCACCGCGCCCGACACCGACGGCGAGCTGGCACTGCGCGCCGGCTGGCCGTCGATGTTCCGCGCCTACCTCAACAACGAGGAGCGCTACCGCGAAAGTTTCGCCGACGGCTGGTACCTGACCGGCGATCTCGCGCGCCGCGACACCGACGGCTACTACTGGTTCGTCGGCCGCGCCGACGACGTCATCAAGTCGGCCGGCCACCTGATCGGTCCGTTCGAGGTCGAAAGCGCACTCACCGAACACCCCGCCGTCGCCGGCGCCGGCGTCATCGGCAAGCCCGATCCGGTGGTCGGCGAGATCGTCAAGGCCTTCGTCGAGCTGCGCAGCGGTCATGAACCAGGCGAAGCGATGCGCCGCGAGCTGCTCGGCTTTGCCCGCAGCCGGCTGGGACCCGCGGTCGCGCCCAAGGAGATCGCCTTCATCGAACACCTGCCGCGCACCCGCTCCGGCAAGATCATGCGCCGGCTGCTCAAGGCACGCGAGCTGGGCCTGCCCGAGGGCGACACCTCGACGCTGGAGAGCGGCGCGTGACTGCACCCGCAGCGCCGCCCGACCGCGACCAGGCCCTGCAGCTGCTGCACGGCATGCTGCGCATCCGCCGTTTCGAGGAGCGCTGCGCCGAGCTGTACGGGCAGACCAAGATCCGCGGCTTCCTGCACCTCTACATCGGCGAGGAGGCGATCGCCGTGGGCGTGATGCGTGCGCTGACCCCCGACGACGCCGTGGTCGCCACCTACCGCGAACATGGCCACGCGCTCGCGCGCGGCATTCCCATGACCGCGGTGATGGCCGAGATGTATGGCAAGGCCAGCGGCTGTTCGCGCGGCCGCGGCGGCTCGATGCACCTGTTCGACGCCGGGCTGCACTTCTACGGCGGCAACGCGATCGTTGCCGGCGGCCTGCCGCTGGCGATCGGGCTTGCGCTGGCCGACAAGCTGCAGAACCGCCCGCGCGTCACCGCCTGTTTCTTCGGCGAAGGCGCGGTCGCCGAAGGCGAGTTCCACGAGAGCATGAACCTTGCCGCGCTATGGAAGCTGCCGGTGCTGTTCCTGTGCGAGAACAATCTGTACGCGATGGGCACCGCGCTCGAACGCTCGGAGGCGCAGACCGAGGTGCAGGAGAAAGCGCGCGCCTACGGCATGCCCGGCATCGCGATCGACGGCATGGATGTAACCATGGTCGACAGCAGCGCGCAGCAGGCGGTGGCCGAGGTGCGGGCCGGCGGCGGCCCGCAGCTGCTCGAGCTGCGCACCTACCGCTTCCGCGCACACTCGATGTTCGACGCCGAACGCTATCGCGACAAGGCCGAGGTCGAAGCCTGGAAGCGCAAAGGTCCCCTGGTGCGCTTCATCGACCGCGGCAAGCGCGAGCACTGGTTCGACGACGGCGATATCGCGCAGATCGAGCGCACGGTCAGCGAGGAAATCCAGGCCGCCGTCGACTTTGCCGAAACCTCGGAGTGGGAGCCGGTGGCGGAGCTGACCCGCGACGTCTACACCCCGTGGCCGACGCCGTGAACGACGCCACCCCGCGCATCACCTATCGCGAGGCGCTGCGGCGCTCGCTGCACGCGGCACTGTCGACTGACCCGCGCGTGTTCCTGATGGGCGAGGACGTCGGCCGCTACGGCGGCGCCTACGCGGTGAGCATGGGCCTGCTGGAGGAGTTCGGACCCGAGCGCATCCGTGACACGCCGCTGTCGGAATCCGGCTTCGTCGGCGCCGCGATCGGCGCGGCGCTGGGCGGCCTGCGGCCGATCGTCGAGATCATGACGGTGAATTTCAGCCTGCTGGCGCTCGACCAGATCCTCAACAACGCGGCCACCATCCGTCACATGTCCGGCGGCCAGTTCAGCGTGCCGGTGGTGATCCGCATGGCCACCGGCGCCGGGCGCCAGCTCGCTGCGCAGCATTCGCACAGCCTGGAGAACTGGTATGCGCACATCCCCGGCCTGCGCGTGCTGGCACCGGCAACGCTCGAAGACGCCCGCGGGATGCTGACCACGGCGCTGACCTGTCCCGACCCGGTCGTGATCTTCGAGCATGTCATGTTGTACAACGTCGAAAGCGAGCTGGCCGCCGATGCCGGCGCCGTCGAGATCGAGCGCGCCGCGATCCGCCGGCCCGGCCGCGATGTGACGCTCGTGACCTACGGCGGCAGCCTGCCGAAGACGCTGGACGCCGCCGGCCAGCTCGCCGCCGAGGGCATCGAGGCCGAAGTCATCGACTTGCGCAGCCTGCGACCGCTGGACCAGCCCACGATCATCGAATCGGTGAGTCGCACGCGGCGCATCGTCGTCGTCGATGAGGGCTGGCGCAGCGGCAGTCTCGCCGGCGAGATCATCGCGCGCGTGGTCGAGGAGGCGTTCTACGAGCTCGACGCCGCACCGGCGCGTGTGTGCAGCGAAGAGGTGCCGATTCCGTATGCGAAGCATCTCGAGGACGCGGCGCTGCCGCAGCCCGACAAGATCGTCCAAGCGGTAAAAAAGGTGATGGGTCATGGCTGAATACCGACTGCCGTCGCTCGGAGCCGACATGGATGAGGCGACGTTCGTCGCCTGGCGCGTCAAGCCCGGAGACCGGGTCAAGCACGGTGACGTCGTCGCCGCCGTCGAGACCGCAAAGGGGATCATCGACATCGAGATCTTCGACACCGGCATCGTCGACACCCTGCTGATCGAACCGGGCGCACGCATTCCCGTCGGCACCGTGCTGGCGCAGATCAAGAGCGATGCGCCCGGCAGTGCCCCCGGCCCTGTGCCGCCAGCCACAGCCACGGCCGCCGACGCCGCCGCGCCGGCGGCTTCATCGCCGGCCTCATCCCCCCCGGCACCGCCGCCGGCCGCGCGCAAACACGCCGCCGAGCTGGGCGTGGCACTGGAGTCCGTGCACGGCACCGGCCCGCACGGCGTCATCACCATTGCTGACGTCGAGCGCTCCGGCATGGCGCCGCCCGCTGCACCGCCCGCCGCTACCCCGGTCCCATCCCCCGCCGCCGCGCCGCCGGCGCCACCGCCGGCAACCGCTGCCCCCGCTGCCACCGCACCGGCGACGGACATGCGCGCAACCATTGCCGCGGCGATGACCCGCGCCAAGCGCGAGATCCCGCACTACTACCTCGCAACCACCGTCGACCTGCGGCAGACGATGGACTGGCTGGCGATGCACAACCGCGATCGGCCGGTGACCGAACGCCTGCTGGCCGGCCTGCTGTTCGTGCGCGCGGTTGCGCGCGCGCTGACCGAATTTCCCGACTTCAGCGGCCACTACGCCGACGGTCGCTTCCAGCCCGGCGCCGGCATCCACGTCGGCGTCGCAGTGTCATTGCGCGGCGGCGGGCTGGTGGCACCGGCGTTGCACCAGGCCGACCAGGGCGCCCTCAGCGCCTTGATGCCGGCCTTCCAGGATCTGGTGACCCGCGCGCGCAGCGGTCATCTGCGGGCATCCGAGATGACGGATGCGACGATCACCGTGACCAGCCTGGGCGAACGCGGGGTCGACGCCGTGTTTCCGGTGATTTATCCGCCGCAGGTGGCCATCCTCGGCTTTGGACGCGTGGACCTCAGACCCGTGGTCACCGCTGACGGCGGCATCGCGGCCCATCCCACCGTGACGATGACGCTGGCCGCCGATCACCGTGTCAGCGACGGCCACCGCGGCGGCTTGTTTGTCGCCGCCATCGAACGCCACCTGAAAGCCCCGGAGCATCTATGACCCCCGACGAGATCCGCGCCGCCGTGCTCGACACCCTCGCCGGCATCGCGCCCGAAGCCGCCACGGCACCACTGGATGCCCGACGCAGCCTGCGCGAGCAGCTCGACATCGACTCGGTCGATTTCCTCAACTTCCTGACCAGCCTGCACCAGCGCCTGGGCGTCGACGTGCCCGAAGCCGACTACGCGCAGCTGCAGACGCTCGACGACAGCGTGGCCTACCTTGCGCGCAAGCTGGCTGCGCCGCCGCACTGAGCCGCGCGCGGCACGCCCTCAGGAACTGGCTTCGGTGGCGGCGGGTGCGCTCGTCGGCGCCACGTCGGCCGGCGCATCGCCCTTCAGCTCGGTGACCGCAGGCAGTCGCGTGTCGATGCTGCGCGCCGCCTTGAACAGTTGCTCGACCAGGCGGCTGATGTAGCGCAGGTGCTCGAGCACCGCGTGCGCCTGCGGCGCCGGCAGCTGCCCCTCGGCGGCCACCTCGAGCACCGCATCGCGCGCCGCCTGATAGGCCGCGGTGAGCTGATCCACCTGCGGCTGCAGCGCTTCGAAGTTCGTCCCTTCTTCGGGACGCCAGCCCGCCAGCAGCACGGCGACGCCGGTGTAGTAGCTGGCCGTCTGCGGCATCGCCAGCTTGGTCGCCCGCGATGCCGCAAGCGCCGCATCCGCCGCCTCGCGCAGCTGATGCGTCGCGCGCAGCACCGCCGGCAAGGCCTGCGAGATGGTGTGGGTCATACGCGAACGCTCGATGTGCGTCACGCTGTCGTCGATACGGGTGATCAGCGCAGTGACCGCCTGATGCAGATCGCCGAGCTGCCGGCTGTCAACCTGCACCTCGAGTGCGGCCGCGCCCATGCGCCGCACCAGCTCGACGACACGGCGCAGCTCGAGGCGCATGGCATCCAGCGCCACCCCCGGCGTGCCACGCGTGGTGGCGTCGATGAAACGCGGCCGTTCGAGCAATTCGGCGGTGCTGGTGAAGCGTCGTTGCAGGAATGCCGCCAGCCGCGCGGTGAACGGCCACATCAGCACAACGCCGAGCACGTTGAACAGCGTGTGAAACAGCGCCAGCGCCACGGCCGGCGCGCCTTCGAGATTGAGCAGACGGCCGGTATTGTCGACCAGCCACAGCATCATCGGCAGCAGCAGCAGCGCCACCGTGCCCGTGGCCACGTTGAACACCACGTGCGCACTGGCCACACGCTTGGCATTGGGCGTCGCGCCGATGATGGCCAGCACGGCGGTGGACGTGGTGCCGACATTGGCGCCGATGACCATCGCCGCGGCTGCCGGCAGTGTGACAACGCCGCCGGTCGCCGCCGTCAGCGTGATCGCGATCGCCGCGCTTGAGGACTGGGTGACCAACGTCATGAAGAAGCCGGCCAGCACAAATAACGCCAGCCCGCCGATCGTCTGCGTACCGATGCCGGCAAGGTCGATGCCCTGCGCGAGGCCTTCGAACGCGCCGCGCAGCACGTCGATGCCGATGAAGAACAGGCCAAAGCCCGCCAGAGCCTCGCCGATCGCGGCACGCCGCGTCGCCGCGCCGGTGAGCCGCAGCACCATGCCGGCGCCGACCATCGGCAGCGCGAACAGCTCGACCTTGATCTTGAAGCCCACCGCGGCCACCAGCCAGCCGGTCATCGTCGTGCCGATATTGGCGCCATAGACCACGCCCAGCGCCTGCTGCATGGTCAGCAGGTTGGCGTTGACAAAGCCGATCGTGGCCACGGTCACCGCGCTGGACGACTGCACGATCGCCGTGATCAGCATGCCCGAGCCAATGCCGCGCAGCGGCGTGCGCGTCCAGCGGCCGAGCAGATCGCGCAGCGCATTGCCGGCGGCCAGCCGCAGGCCATCGGTGATCATGCTCACGGCGAGCAGGAACAGGCCAAGACCGCCGAGCAGCGCCCCCAATTCTGCAAGCGAAAGGTTCAGATCCATGAGGCGCAGCATAGTGCACGACGCCGAGGCAAGTGCACCCGACATCGCGACCCGCTCCCCGCCCTGCCCGCACGCGACCTCGTGCACCGTGCGGCGATCTCACCCGACGGCGCCGCGGCCGGCACCCGACGCGGCGTGTTCACGGCAGCGGATGAACACGCGGTCACGTACGCATAGATAGCGCACCACCCCGCTCGCCAGCCAGACGAAGGTCAGGTCCTGCCGACCGCCCGCGACAATGGCTGTTTCGCGCGCGATCACGCGGGTGGCGCACAGCACCTGCTCGCCGTTGGCGCGGTGACCCTCCACCTGGATGCGCGCGAGAAACTGATCCTTGTCGTCAGATCGTTGCAGGAAGGTCAGCGCCAGTGGAACCTTCGCACGCTCTTCACCCATCGCCCGCGCCTCGTCGACCCCGATGCCGCCGGTGATGAAGCGTACCGCGCCAAGCTCCTGCACCGACGGCAGCGCACTGCGATACCGCTCGTGCCCGGGCAACGCTCCGCCGCCGCGGCCTGACACAGATCAACGCAGCGGCCCGGCACGCGCGCGAGCATGAATCGGGCGTGCCGCGGCGTGGCGGTGCGCTGGCCACGAGGAGAGGCGCCATGCACGTCGGCGAGTACTGCAATCGCGAAGTGGTGATCACCGAGCGCACCACCGGCGTCACAGAAGCCGCGCGGCTGATGCGTCGCTTCCATGTCGGCGATCTGGTGGTGGTGGGCCGCGAGCAGACCTTTAACCGGCCGCTGGGCATCGTCACGGATCGCGACCTGGTCGTCGAGGTGCTCGCGCAAGGCGTCGATCCGGAAC
>JBFHQK010000037.1:0-14789 GCA_041592255.1 Fontimonas sp. | reverse complement strand
TCAGGCTCACGCCGTCCTGGTTGGCGATCCGCAGATCGAAGACGTTGGCGGTCTGCGTCGGCGGCTGCGCGGTGGCGGTGATCGTGATCGTCTGCGTGTCGCGGCTCAGGATCGCGACAATCGTGCCGTTCACGTTGTGCAGGTTACCGTTCTGGCCGCCGTTGAGGCTGGTGATGTCGTTCAGCGTCAGCGTCAGCGCCACGGCATAGCTGTGGAAGCCGTCGAGCGAGGCGTTGGTCTGGATCGACACCTGGCCCGAGGGCACGTTGTCTGCGGACACCGGCAGACGCGGATCGAAGCTGGCCACCGAGGCGGCATCCATATCGATCGTGATCGTCGCGCCGAGTTCGGCGTCGCTGCGGCTGAACGTACCCGCCAGGGTCAGCAGATCGATGTTGCCCGGGTAGTCGTCGTCGAACGCGCCGTCCTGATCGCTGTCCACCCGCGCGCAGGTGCTGCACTCGACCACCTTGACCGCGACGGTGCCGGTGAACGACACCGGATCGGTGACGCCGATCTGTGCGAACGTCAGGGTGCCGTCGAAGTTGGCAGCATCCAGCGCCGCCAGGCTGCCGTCTGCGTTGAAGCTCAGCTCGGTCAGGCTGACGTCGACGTCGAACTCGGCACTCAGGCCCTCACCGGAGGCGCTCGCCATCGTGCCGCTGGTCGCCGCGGTGAAATCGCCGCCGGCCGCGACATCGGCCGGGGCCGCCAGCGCAAGATCCGTGGTGTAGTCGGTCACCGTGCCGACAATCGTGACCGAGTGATTGCCTTGAGCCGGCTTGTTGACCGTGATCGTCGCACTGACGTCCGCGCCGTTGCTGTCGACGGTAGGCAGCACATAAGTATCGCTTTCGCCGTCGGGCACCTCGGCGTAGAACGCGCGGGCCGTATCCACGGCCAGCGCAAAGGCCTCGAACAGCGGTTGGGCGTCGGCAGCCGCGGCGGCAGTGTCGATTTCCTGCGCGAAGGTGGTGACCACGGCGTTGGAGCCGGCGCCTTCGACATCGTTTTCGAGGCTGCGGACCAGACCGCGCACCTCGTCGATCAGCGCCTTGCCCTGGGCGATGAGACTGGCGTTGGCGGTGCTGCCGGGCTGCGGGTCGACGGTGTCGCCCTGCGTGTTGGCGACGGTCTGCGCGATTTGCAGATACGCGGCATTGTTCTGCGCGCCGTCCTTGACCGCCTGCAGCTCGGTGCGCGCGGCAGTGACCAGGCCATCCAGCGCGGTCTTGCCGATGGTGCCGCCGGTGAACGCGGCATTCATCGCCGTGATCGCCGCGGTCGGCGTGCCGCCGTTGACCGCCAGCACCGCGGCGGCCAGGCCGCTGACGGCGAGCTGGTCGGGGGTGGCAGCGGCGACCTTGGCCGGGTTGGTGATGTCGACGAGGCAGGTGCGCTGCACGTCGAGGCCGCCGGCGAGGTTGCTGACTTCGGAAAACGCGCTGCGCACGTTATCGGCCGAGATCGCCTCGACGCGCCCGGCCAGCTCGGCCGCGCGGCTGACCGCCAGCTCGGTCAGCGGCGTGATGCAGCGGGTCAGCGCGTCGCCGGAGGCCAGCGACGGCACCATGGTGCGCAGCGCAAAGTCGCTGGGCAGCGGCAGCGTCGTGCCGAAGGCCGCGGTTGCCTCGCCATTGGCGCAGCCGGCCTGGACGTCGCACTTCATCAGCGCATTGGTCTGGTGGCTGATCTTGATCAGCAGCGGTCCGCCGGTGTAGCCGCTGATCGACAGGCTGTAGTCACCCTCGGCGTTGGTGGTGGCCGTGCCGCGGCTGGCCAGCGTGCCGCCGCTGACCTCCAGGGCCTCGACCTTGGCGCCGATGAGGATGCCCTTGCCGACCGTGCCGGCTGTGGATGCACCGTATGTGGGCGGGCTGCTGCTGCCGCCGCCACCGCCGCCGCAGGCCGCGATCGATGCCGCCGCCAGCGCTGAAAGTACAACACTCGGTTTGATTTTCACGAAAGCCTCCACATGTCAGATGCCATGCGATGCACGCACGGCGGATGGCACCAATAGCGACTTGAGCGGGGCGAGGCGGCAGTGACCGCATGCGCTCCGTGCTACTACCGCCTCGCTGCGCGTCGGCTGTGGCCGGGTGATGCCGACCGCCGCCTCGCGAGGCTTACGCACCCGTGGTCATCCTCAACCCAATGTTTTGTGTGTGATGCCGCACTGAAGACCTTACGCGTGCGGCGCTACCGCCCTCATTGACCCAGATCAGCCCACGGCGGTGCAGGGCAGCGACACCGCCGACCGCTTGCCATCCCGGGCAGCGCCGCCGGTCGGCTCAAGCGGGCGCACGATCAGCAGCTGCTGGCCGGCATCGAGGACCCGACCCTGCTGCCGCAGCTGCTTGAGGGCGCGGCCAGCCATTTCCCGCGAGCAGCCGACATGGCGCGCCAGTTCCATGCGGCTGATGCGCACCAGCGTTCCCTCGGGGTGCGGGATCGCGTCCGGCTTGCGGCTCAGGTCGAGCAGCGTGTGCGCCAGGCGGCCGGCGACGTCGAGAAAGCTCTGGTTGGCGACCCGCTGGCTCATCTCGCGCAGCCGGGCCGCCAGTTGCGCGGCGAGCGCGAGCGCCAGCTCCGGATGAGCAGTGACGAAGGCGCGCAGTTCAGCAACGGGCATGGCAGCGACCAGCGTCGCTGAGCGCGTGTGCACGGTCGTGTCGCAGGGCTTTGGCTGCGGAAACAGGGACTGTTCACCGACGAAGTCGCCGGGGCTGCGATAGCCCAGAACCAGCTTGCGTCCGGCGCTGTCCTCCAGGACGGTACTGACCGAACCCTCAAGAATCAGATACAGCGCCTGCGGCGGATCCCCCGCCTTCATCAGGATCCGCTTGGGGGGCAGACTGCGCTTGTGTGCCGCGGCGATGAACGCGCGCGCAGCGGAACTGTGCAGCATCCAGCACCCTCGTGGACCGGCCTCAAGTGATTGCAGACTGCAGATCTGTGATTCAGTGCACAATTCTGCGAGTGGCCATCCGGCAGCGCCTGGGGAGGCGTTCGACCTAGCCATTCGGCTAATGCGCAGCCGGCCGCGCAGCGCACGAGGCAGGGAAAAACGATGCAGGGGACGGAAGGGGCGAACCAACAGGCGAAGGGGCATGAGGCACGGCCTGAGGCCGAGCCGGCGCTGCGCTCGCTCGAAGGCGAGCTGCTGCTGCTGATCACCGAGCGCGGGCCGCGCACGCCCCTCATGGTGATGGTGTCCACCGCGCTGCTGGCGCTGGTGGTGACGCCGTATGTGCCGGCGGGTTACCCGGCGGCGTGGTGGATGCTGGTCACGGCGGTCACCTTGGCGCAAGCGTATCTGCTCGGGCAGTTGCGCGCCGATGCACGCCGCAGCGACGCGCAAAAGCTCAAGCGCGCGGGGGCCATCTACTGGGGCCACGGCGTGCTGCTGGCATCGATGTTTGTGTTCTTCCCGTTCGTGTCGGTCACGGTCGCGGCCTTGATCACCATCCATGCGGTGGCGGCCTGTGCGGTGACGCTGTCAACGACGGTGGGCTACCGGCCGATTTTCGTGCCGTATGCGCTGATCACGCTGACGCCGATTGCGCCGATGTGGCTGATGACGCCGTCGATCGCGGCCAGCGCTTTCGAGCGCGGGGTGTTTGTCGCCATGACCCTGGCCTACATGATGGGGATGATCGGCCGCTCGGCCGTGGCCTTCCGCACCTTCGCCGAGTCCTACGCGATCCGGCAGTGGCGCGTCGAGCTCACCCAGCAGCTGCGCGAGGCCCTGCGTCATGCCGAGGCTGCGAATCGCGCCAAGACGCGCTTCCTCGCTGCGGCCAGTCACGATCTGCGCCAGCCGATTCATGCGCTGTCGCTGTTCTCCGGCTCGCTGCAGCTGCGCGCGCTCGACGCACGAACCGCCGCGATCGCCGAGCAGATCGACCGCACGGTGCAATCGCTCGCGTCCCAATTCGATGCCCTGCTCGATGTGTCACGCCTGGATGCCGGCGTGATCGAGCGAACCCTGGCGGTCGTGAACCTCGCGCCGCTGTTTGCCGAGCTTGCGGCGGAGTTTGCGCCGCAGGCGGAGCGCAAGGGGCTTAGGCTGAGCGTCGACAGCGCGGCCGATGCCGCCGTGCTCACCGACGCGTTGCTGTTTCAGCGCATCCTGCGCAATCTGCTGTCCAACGCGATCAAGTACACCAATACCGGCGTTGTGTCGCTGGGTGCCGAGCGCGTGGGTGCGGTCGTCAGGGTCAGCGTGCGCGATACCGGACCGGGTATTCCGCCGCTGGAGCGCGAGCGGATCTTCGAAGAGTTCTATCAGCTCAACAACCCGGAGCGGGATCGCAGCCAGGGCCTGGGCCTGGGCCTGGCGATTGTGCGCCGGCTGACCGCGCTGCTCGAGCTTGAGCTGCGCCTGGAGTCGGAACTCGGCAAGGGCAGTGCGTTCATGCTCGAGCTGCCGGTGGCGACCTGGAACGCCAGTGCCGGGGTCGGGGACGTTGCGCAGGCGATCGGTGGCGTGCGCCCGATCGAGGTGCTGGTCGTCGACGACGAGGAGGCGATCCGCGCGGGCATGCAGACGGCGCTCGAGGAGATGGGCTTTCGCGTGCAGCTTGCCGCCTCCACCGAGGCGGCGCTTGAGCTGGCGCGCCGCTGCCCGCCGGCGATCGTGCTCGCCGATTTTCGCCTGCGCGGCGAGGACAGCGGCCTGCGCGCGATCCAGGCCTTGCGCGGTGTGTGGCCGCAGCTGCCGGCGCTGCTGATCAGCGGCGATACCGCGCCGGACCGGCTGCGCGAGGCGCACGTGGCCGGCATCCCGCTGCTGCACAAGCCGGTCAGTGCAAGCGCGCTGCGGACCTCGATCGTCGAAACGATGCGGGACTGAAGTGCGGGCGCGCGGACGGCCCCCGCGCTTCAGTCCGCCGTGTTCAGCGGCAGGCCCAGGCGCGCGGCAGCGAACACGGCTTCGGTGCGATTGCGCACGTCCAGTGCGCGAAACGCGGCCGAAAGGTGGGCCTTGACGGTGGCTTCGGAGATGTCCATCGCCTGGGCGATGCTCTTGTTGGATTTCCCGCGCATCGCCAGCCGCAGCGTCGTCAGCTGGCGCTCGGTCAGTCCGGCCAGCGTGCTGTCCGGCGTTGCGGCGCTGGGCTGGGGACGCGGATGCGCGGCGTGCAGCGCATGGGGTGGCAGATAGGTGCCGCCGGCCAGAATCAGCCGCAGGGCCGCAATCATCACCGCATGGCTCGTGGCTTTTGGGATGAAACCCGCTGCGCTCTCATCGATGATCCGGCGGATCATCGCCGGATCATCCTCCGCCGACAGCACGACGATCGTCGCCTCCTCGCTCTCGGCGCGCAGCGCGCGCAGCGCCTCGCTGCCGTGCAAGCCCGGCAGGTGGAAATCGAGCAGGATGATGTCGATGCGCTGGGCGCGCAGGAGCGCCTGTGCCTCCGCACAGCTTGCCGCTTCGAAGAAACGCAGATCGTCGCTCAGGTCGGCGAGCAGCAGCCGCAGACCGGCCCGAAACAGTGCGTGGTCATCAATCAGCAGAATGTTCAACGCCTCAGCTCCGCTGCATTGTCGTTATCAACGTTCTGCCTGCAAATGTAGTCGAAGTCGTGACGCTGCGCGCATCCGCAGGCGCCGCGTGCACGTACTCTCGGCTGTATGGTGGAGGTGAGATCCGATGCCACTGTCCGCAGCGTTTCTGCTCAGCGTGTGCGTGGCCGTTGCGGCCAAGAGCGCGGCGTGGCTGTGGCAGCTGCGCACGCGCAACGCCGGCATGGTGGACGCGATCTGGGCGCTGACGCTGGCGGCGATTGCGCTGCTCTACGCGCTGGCCGGCGACGCGCCGGCTGGATTGCGTGCGCTGCTGGGGGTGATGGGCGCCGGCTGGGGGCTGCGCCTGGGCTGGCATCTGTGGCGTCGCAATCACAACCGGCCTGAAGACTGGCGCTATGCGCGCCTGCGCGCGCGCTGGGGTGCGCACGCCGACCGCAATCTGTTCGGGTTCTTCCAGTTCCAGAATCTGTTCACGCTGGCACTGTCCGTGACTGCGTTTGCGCCGATTGCCTACCGGACACAGCTGCCAGCTCCGGCGGCGCTGGGGCTGGGAGTGGCGCTGTGGCTGGCTGCGATCGGCGGCGAGGCGCTGGCCGACCGGCAGATGGAGCGCTTTCGCGCGGTGGCCGCCAACCGCGGCCGCGTGTGTCGCGAGGGGCTCTGGCGCTACTCGCGCCATCCGAACTACTTCTTCGAGTGCCTGCACTGGGTGGCGTACGTGCCGCTGGCGCTGGGCGCGCCATGGGGCTGGCTGTCGCTGCTGGCGCCGGCGCTGATGGCGCTGCTGGTGCTGCGCGTGTCCGGCGCACCGCTGCTCGAGGCGGAGATGCGCAAACGCAAGCCCGGCTACGCCGAGTACCAGCGCAAGACCAGCGCGCTGCTGCCGTGGCCGCCGAAGCCGTGATGCCGCGCCGGAGTCCCCAAAGGCCATGGACCTGATCGACCTGTGCGAACGCGGGGTGATTCCGGACCGGCTTGCGCGCCTGGGCATGCGGCGGCTGGTCGCGCGCCGGCTCCGCGACGAGGCCGTGGCGGACGGCGAGCCGGCTGCGCAGCGCCTGCGCCGGTTTGCCGACGCGCTGCGCGCCGGCCCGATTGCCGTCGACACGCAGGCGGCCAACGCGCAGCACTATGAAGTGCCGGCCGAGTTCTTCCGGCTGCATCTGGGGCCGCGCTTGAAGTACTCCTGCGCGCTGTATCCATCTGGCCGCGAGACCCTGGCCGAGGCCGAGGCGGCGATGCTGCAGCTGTACGCCGAACGCGCGGAGCTGCGCGACGGTCAGCGCGTGCTCGATCTGGGCTGTGGCTGGGGTTCGCTGTCGCTGTGGCTGGCCCAACGCTACCCGCGTTCGCAGATCGTCGGATTGTCGAATTCCGCCGGCCAGCGCGAGTTCATCGTCGCGCAGGCGCGCGCGCGCGGGCTGGACAATCTGGTCGTGCTGACCGGCGATATCGCCGGGTTTGGTGTTCCGCAGCCCGCGCCCGACGCCGCGCAGATGGTGCACGCCGGTTTCGATCGCGTGCTGTCGATCGAGATGTTCGAGCACATGAAGAACTACGCGCGCCTGCTCGCGCTGATCGCGCGCTGGCTCAAGCCCGACGGCCGGCTGTTCGTGCACCTCTTCGCACACAAGCGGCTGGCCTACCATTTCCACGATGCTGGCCGCAGCGACTGGATGAGCCGGTACTTCTTCACCGGCGGCACGATGCCCAGCGAGGGCCTGCTGCCGCACTTCCAGGACGATGTGCGCCTGCTGCGGCAATGGTGGGTGAGCGGGATCCACTACGCCCGCACGGCCAACCACTGGCTGGCGGGCCTCGATGGCCGGAGGGACGAGATCATGCAGCTGTTTCGCGAGACCTACGGTGAGGCGCTGGCGCCGATCTGGCTGCAGCGCTGGCGCATGTTCTACATGGCGGTTGCCGAGCTGTTCGGCTACGCCGGCGGCCGCGAGTGGGGCGTGGCGCACTATCTGTTCGAGCCGCGGCGATGATCGCGCGCATCGCGGTACTGGCCCTGGGGCTGGTGGCCACGGCAGCCGCGGCGGAGCCGTCGCAGACGCTGCGCTTCTACGGCTACGCCTACGATCTGCGCAGCGGGGAACATCTGTACACCGAGGTCCACCGTCAGGAGCTGGCCGGCGAGCGCTGGCTGCGCGGCACGATCCGTTATTTCGATGCCGGTGGCCGGCCGATGGGCGAAAAGGGCCTGGATTTCAGCCGCGACCCCTATGTGCCGGAATACCGCTTCACGCTGCCCGATCTGGGCTACGTCGAGGCGATCACGTCCAGCGGTGACCCGATCCGGCTGGAGCGACGCCTCAACGGCGGACCCGTCGAGCGCGCTGCGCTGCAGGTTGACGGACCGATGTGCGCGGATTCGGGCTTCCACAGCTTCATCCGTGCGCACTTCGAGCGGCTCCTGTCCGGAGAGTGGCTGCGTTTTCGCATGGTGGTCGCCGGCAGTCTGGATCAGTTCCGCTTCCGCGCGCGCCGCATCGGTGACACGCAGTTCGAGGGCCGGCCGGCGGTGCGCTTCCGCGTCGAGCTGGACTCGCTGCTGCGGCTGCTGGTTGACCCGCTTGAGCTGACCTACGATCCGGACAGCCTGCGCCTGCTCGAGTACCGCGGCGTATCGAATGTGCGCGATCCGGCGACCGGCCAGCCACTGGAGGTGCGCATCGCCTACTATTCCGAGCGTCCCGACAACGTGGCGGTGCTGCCGCCGCTGGAGCCCGAACGCTCATGCCTGCAGTCCGCACTCTCCTGCTGATCGTCGCCGCGATCCTGACGCCGCCGCTGCGGGCCGCCGCTGACAGCAGCCCTGATCTCGACGCGGCCTTGCGCAGCGCGCAGGAGCGCCGTGCGGCGGTGATCGTCGATTTCCACGCGCCCTGGTGCTACTCCTGCTACTACATGGCGCGGCATGTGCTCAACGGGCCGGAGTGGGAGGCGGTCCTGCGACGCGCGGTGGTGCTCGAACAGGACGCCGATGCGCCGGACGGCGCCGCGCTCAAGGCGCGTCTGGGCGTGAAGGCGCTGCCCAGCTATGTCGTCCTCGACGCCGGCGGGCAGGAACTGGGCCGCATCCTCGGCGAGCAGACCCGCACGGAGTTCTACGCCGCCTTGAATGCGCTGCTGGATCGCGGCAGCGCGCTGCCGGCGCTCGCCGGGCAGGTGCGCGGCGGCGACGGCGAGTCACGGGCGGCGGCGCGCCAGGTGCTGCAGTCCTACCACGCGCGCGATGATGCCGACGGCGGACTGCGCTGGTTCAATGTGCTGCCGGCTGCGGTGCGCGAGGCGCTGCTGCGCGATGCCGACGTGGCCCTGTGGCTTTCGCGCCTGCGCTTTCTCGATGCGGCGCGGCGCGATGATCCCGCGGCCTGCCTGCGGGCCGGCGAGACGGTGCTGGCCGCGCCGCTGGGCTGCGCGCGCGCCTATGAGTTCGACCGCTTCCTGGCTTGTGCGCAGGAGCAGCCGGAAGCACGCGCGCAGCTGGTCGCCCAGCGCCCGGCGCTGGAGGCCCTGGTCGAAAGTGGCGTGTTCGGCGATACGCGCTGCGCCGACGAACGCTCGGTGGTGCTGGCCGCGGCCGACCTGCACCAGGCGCTGGGCGAGATCGCCGCCGAGCAGGCGCTGCTGGAGCGCGCGGTCCGCGACGTCGAGCAGCGCATCGGCGGCGAACTGGCGCGCGACCGCAATCTCGCCGACAACCTGCGCGTCTACCTCGAGCGCCTGGGCGAGCGCACCGCCGACTTTGCGCGCATCGATGCCTTGATGCCGGCGCTGATCGCCGCCTATCCCGACGACTACGTCTATGCGTTCCGGTATGGCCGCAGCCTGCTGGCGCGGGGGCAGGCGGCGCGGGCGCTGCCGTTGCTGGAGCAGGCGGCACCGAAGGCCTATGGCGTCAATCGCCTCAAAGTGGCCGAGCAGCGGGTCAGGGCGCTGCAGGCGCTGGGCCGCGGCGCCGAGGCACGGCGCGTCGGCGCCGAAGCGCTGAAGGCCAACGGGCCCTGGTTTGCCGACGATGCCGCCCGGCTCAAGGCGCTGCTCAAGGGCTGAGGCGCGCGCGGCGTCGCGCGAGGCTCGCAAGGAGCGGGCGTGAAAGGCTATAAAGCGCGACCCGCGGCGGAATCCTGAACGCCGTCCGCGGGGCGTTGCTGAGGCGAGACCAGGGCTTTCACACCGTGACCACCGATTCCGATACCACCGCGCGCCTGCTGATCGACTGTCCGGACCGACCGGGGATCGTGTCGGCCGTGACCACCTTTCTCTACCACCACGGCGTCAACGTCACCGAGCTCGACCAGCACTCGACCGATCCCGAGGGCGGCCGCTTCTTCATGCGGCTGGAGTTCCAGACGCCGCACCTGGATGTGTCGCGCGCCGCGCTGCGGCAGGCCTTCGGTGAGGTCGTGGGCCGGCGTTTCGACATGCAGTGGCACATCAGCTACGCGGCGGACCGGCCGCGCATGGCCATCCTGGTGTCGAGACACGACCATGCGCTGATGGAACTGCTGTGGCGCTGGGAACGCGGCGAGCTGCGCGTCGACATTCCGGTGGTGATTTCCAATCACGCCGACCTGCGCGCGGCAGTCGAGCGATTCGGCGTGCGCTTCGAACACGTCGCCATCGACGCCGCGACACATGCCGCGGCCGAGGCGCGCATGCTCGAGCTGCTCGCGGCCGAAGGCGCGCGCGCCGATTTCATCGTGCTGGCGCGCTACATGCGGATCCTGAGCGCCGACTTCGTGGCGCGGTATCCGAACCGCATTATCAACATCCACCACAGTTTCCTGCCGGCGTTCGCCGGCGCCGATCCGTACCAGCAGGCCTACGATCGCGGCGTCAAGCTGATCGGCGCCACCGCGCACTACGTCACCAGCGACCTCGACCAGGGGCCGATCATCGAGCAGGACACCGCGCGCGTGACGCATCGCCACGAAGTGCCGAACCTGCGCGATCTCGGCCGCGACCTCGAGCGCCAGGTGCTGGCGCGGGCGGTGCGCTGGCATGTCGAGGATCGCATCATCGTCAACGGCAACAAGACGATCGTGTTCGCCTGAGGCGCAGGGCCGCGACCACAAAAAAGCCCCTCGTGCCGAGGCAGGAGGGGCCGGATCGGCGCAGGCGCGCCCTTATTCCCAGACCACCTTGGTCTTGTAGTCGCCGCTGTGCTTTTCCAGCAGCGGCATGTAGCGCTTTTCGACCTCGTTGCGCTTGACCTTCATCGTCGGCGTCATCACGCCGTTCTCGATGGTCCAGCCTTCCTTGGCGACGAGGATCTTGGCGATCTGTTCGTGCGGTTCGAGCGTGGCGTTGACCGCATCCATGTCCGCGATCAGGCCCTGCTCGATCTCCGGGCGCGGTTTGGACTGCGCCGGCTGCGACAGGGTCACGATCATCAGCGGCTGCTTGAGGCCGGCCCCGACAAAGCAGAGCTGGTCGATGTCGGTGTTGCGCGACAGCGCGCCTTCGATCGGCGCCGGGGCGACGTACTTGCCCTTGAGCGTCTTGAAGATGTCCTTGACGCGGCCGGTGATGTACAGATAGCCGTCCTCGTCGATGCGGCCCTTGTCGCCGGTGCGCAGCCAGCCGTCCGCGGTGTACAGCTCGTGGGTCTTGTCTTCGTCCTTGTAGTAGCCGGGGGTGACGCCCGGGTGCTTGAACTGGATCTCGCCGTCGTCGGAAAGGCGCATGTCGGCGCCGGGCATGGCGCGGCCGACGGCGCCGATGCGATTGGCCCAGGGCAGACTGGCAGTGGCGTAGATGTTGTTCTCGGTCATGCCGTAGCCCTGCAGGATGCTGATGCCCAGCCGCTCAAACCACTGCATCAGCGGCACCGGCATCGGCGCGGCGCCGACAAACAGGTAGCGCGCGTTCTGCAGCCCCGCGCCCTTGCGGATCTTCTTCTTGACGTAACTCGACAGCAGCGGAATCTTCAGCAGACGGTCGAGCTTGTGCTGCGGCATCTTCTTGAGCACGCCGGTCTGGATGCGGTTGTAGACCAGCGGCACGCCGAAGAAGCGCGTCGGCGCGACTTCCTTGAGCTGCTCGGCGAGTTTGTCCAGGTTCTCGAGGAACCAGACCTCGGCGCCGAGGTAGATCGACGCCAGCTCGACCGCGCCGCGCTCGAAGGCGTGCGCCAGCGGCAGGTACGAGAAAAAGCGCTCCTGGCCCTGCGCCGGCATCACCTTGAGCAGCCCCTGGGTGGCGAACATCATGTTTTCGCCGGTGATCATCACGCCCTTGGGGTTGCCGGTGGTGCCGGAGGTGTAGATCAGCGTGGTCAGCTGCTTGGGGTCCGGGGCCTGGTAGCCGGCGAACGGCTCGTTGGCGCGCACCAGGTCGTCCCAGCTGTGGGTGCAGGCGGGGACGTCGGGGTAGGGGAAACCGATCGTGATCACGCCCTGGGGCAGCGCCGCCATGAACTCGCCGACATCGGGCATCGGCCCGATGAAGATCGCCTTGGTCTCGCTGTGTTCGAGGATGAACTTCACCGCCTCCGGCGCCTGCTTGGGATACAGGCCGACGCTGACGTAGCCGGCCATTGCAATGGCGAGGTCGGCGAGGAACCAGTGAGCGGTGTTGCGGCCGGAGATCGCGATGCGCGCCCCGGGTTCGAGGCCCAGGCCGCGCAGCGCGGTGGCCATCGAGCGGACCTGCGCTTCGCACTCGGCCCAGCTGTATTTTTTCCAGACGCCGTTGACCGGCTGATAGAGCCAGCCCTGATTGGGCTTTTCCTTGGCCCACTGCAGCAGCGTCTCGACTGGATTCTTGAGCGACATTCGCTTCCCCCGCACAGGCTTATGGATGGAGTCAGAGGCCGCCGCGTCCCCATGCCGCACGTCGGCCGTCAGTAAGGACGCGCGTCGCAGCTTGCGCGCGACGGCTGGGCGTCCGGGTCGGCATTATAGGGGCAAACCCGCCTCCATCCTCGCGCTGCGGTCGACAGCCGACCGGGCGTTCCGGACAATGCGCGCGCCACCCTGGAGACGCCCGTGAGAGTGCTGAGCTACCTGCTGTTGCCGCTGGCCGCGTTTGTCGCCTACCTGCTGCTCTGGCCGGTGCCGATCCAGCCGCAGGCGTGGACGCCGCCGCCGCTGCCGCAGACGGGCTACGAGTACAACGAGGCGCTTGCGCCGATCGAGCGACTCGCCGACGGCGTCGGACGCGGTCCCGAGGGCATCGCCGTCGATGCGACCGGGCGCATCTATGCCGGTTACGACGATGGTCGCGTGATGATGTTCAACCGCAACGGCAGTGGCGGGGTGCTGATGGCCAACACCGGCGGCCGTCCGCTCGGGCTCACCTTCGGGCCGCGCGGCGGCGTCGTCGTGGCCGATGCGCTCAAGGGTCTGCTGCTCGTCGGCGGTCAGAACGCGCAGCAGCTGCTGGCGGTCGAGGCCGAAGGGGTGCCGTTCGGATTCCTCGACGATGTCGACAACACGCGCCTGGATCGCAAGGTGTACTTCACCGACGCCTCGTCGCGCTTTGGCGTGCACGAGGTCATGGCCGATCTGCTCGAGCACGGCGCCAACGGCCGGCTGCTGGCTTACGACTTCGATACCGGCGAGACGAAGGTGCTGATGCGCGATCTGTATTTCGCCAACGGCGTGGCGGTGGGCCCCGACGATGCCTACGTGCTGGTCAACGAAACCGGCGAGTACCGCATCCGCCGCTACTGGCTCAAGGGCGACAAGGCCGGCACCTCCGACATCTTTGCCGACAACCTGCCGGGCTTTCCCGACAACCTCAGCTACAACGGCCGCGACCGCTTCTGGGTCGCGCTCTACGCCCCGCGTTCGCCGCAGCTCGATGCCCTGCTGCCCCGACCCGAGCTGCGCCGGATCGTGCAGCGCCTGCCGGGCTTCCTGCAGCCCAAGCCGGCGCGGCATGCCTGGGTGCTGGGTTTCGATCTCGACGGCAAGCTGGTGGCGAACCTGCAGTACAAGGGCGAGGGCGTCTATGCGCCGATCACCAGCGTCGAACAGTTCGGCGATCAGCTGTACTTCGGCAGCCTGACCGATACCGCGATCGGCCGGATGCCGCTCAAAGGCCTGGCGCGCTGACCGGCACGCGGCGCCGGCGGGCTACACTGGCGGCCGTCAACACAAGCGCCGGCTGACGCGAAGCGACGAGGCCGCACTTCGCGCGCGCCGGGCCAAGGGGGAGTGCGGTGAACAATCGACGTGTCTGGGCCGCGGGCGCGGCGGCTTGCCTTTGCGCCGTACTGGCTGGCTGTGGAAGTTCCAGCTCCGCCGACGATCCGGGCCGTGCCGCGCGGGTGCTCAAGGCGGAAACCGCGCTGCCGCCCGGGCAATCGGGCTTCTTCTCGGTGGAGGGCCAGTTCCTCGGCAGCCTGAGCGGCGATGCGGCGGATTACGGTCCGCACATCGACGACCAGCGCCAGATGTACTGGCGCTTCGACGCCAAGCCGGGCGCGCTGGGCACCCGCCCCGGCACCCCCACCGTGCCCCGGGACGGCATCGAGATCTACCGCGACGCCTACGGCGTGCCGATCGTCTACGCCGCGACCGTGCGCGACGGCTGGTACGGCGTGGGGTACGCGATCGCGCAGGACCGCCTGTTCCTGATGGATGCGGTGCGGCGCATGGGTGCCGGCACCTTCGCCGAGCTGACCGGCTGTGGCGGCGTGCCCGGTGACATCCAGCAGCGCACGCTCACCTATACCGACGCCGAGTACCAGGCCTTCTTCGACGCGATGTCGGCCGACGCGCGCGATGCGGTGCTGGGCTATGTCGACGGCGCCAACGCCTGGCGCAGCCGCGTGCTCGCCGATCCGCGTCTGCTGCCGGCGGAATACGCGCTGCTGTCGACCACGCCGGCCGAGTTCACGGTCAAGGACGTGCTGGCGGCGGGGGTGTTCATCACGCGCTTCGTTGCGTCCGAAGGCGGTAACGAGTTTCTCAACATCCAGGCGCTGCGCCAGCTCGAGGCCGAATACGGCTCGCGCGCGGCGGCCTATGACGCGTTTCTCGACATGGTCTGGCTCGAGGACCCCAGGGCCGCGGTCAGCGTGCCGCGCGAGGTCGGGACTTTCTCCAACCAGCCCGAACCCGCCGCCGGCCGCGATGCTGCGTTCCGCGCGATGGCCGACTGGGCGCTGAGCCTGCCCGACACGCTGTGGAAGGGCGCCGGCACCGGGCACGCCGCCGCGCCGGCGCCGTGCACGCTGCCGGTCGGACCGGCGAGCCTGCCCGGCGGCATCGGCGCCGCCAGCGAAGTGA
>JBFHQK010000036.1:0-14827 GCA_041592255.1 Fontimonas sp. | reverse complement strand
CACAGCGCTGCCTGCTGCGCGGTTTCGATGCCTTCGGCCACCGCAAACATCTGCAGGTCAGACGCCAGCTGCCCGATCGCGCGGACGATCCGCAGCCCGCGCTCGTTGGTCGCTGCATCCTGGACGAAGGACCGGTCCAGCTTGAGCCCGTGCAGCGGCAGGCGATGGAGGTATGACAGCGCGCTGTAGCCGGTGCCGAAGTCGTCGACCACCAGCTTGCAGCCGAGCTGACGGCAGCGCGTCAGCAGTTCCAGCGCCGCTTCGAGGTTGTTCAGCACCACCGATTCGGTGATTTCGAAGCGCATCTGCTCCGGCCGCAGCCCGTTGTCGGCGATCGCGGTCGCGATCGTCGGAAACAGCTCGGGGTCGCCGAGCTGCCGCACCGACAGATTGACCGACGCGAACAGCAGGGGACCCACCGCGCGCTGCTGGGCCGCCGTTTGCAGTTCACGCAGCCCCGCGGCAGCAGTGCGCACCGCCCAGCGGCCGAATTCGATGATCAGCGGCGACTCTTCGAGCACCCAGATGAACTCGCTGGGGGGCACCAGGGTGCCGTTGCGGCGCCAGCGCACCAGGGGCTCGAAGCCAACGGTGCGGCTGTCGAGCAGGCTGACGATCGGCTGGTAGAACAGCTCCAGCTCGCCGCGCGCCAGGGCCACGTGCAGCGCCTGTTCGATGCGCAGGCGCTGGACCGCGAGGTCGCGGTCCCCGGGTGCGCGGCCGCCGACCGCGGCGAGGGTGAGCGATGAGTGGTGCGGCTTTTCGCCGCCGACCAGGCGCACGGTGTCGCGGCAGCGGGCAAGCGTCAGCGTCAGCAGATGGCGCAGCACCGGCGAGGCCTGGGCGAGATGCTCGGTCAGCGTCTCGTGGGTCACCACGCTGAGCACGGTCGTCATGCTGGCGCGGGCGCCGGCCGAACGGGTGCGGTCGCCCAGCAGGGCCATCTCGCCGAACAGCTCATCGGCGCCCAGGCGCGCGAGGACACGGATGCCGTCGGCCCGTTCGATGAAGATCTCGATCGAACCGGACTCGATCAAGTACGCCTGGTGACCGGGGTCGCCTTCGCGGAACAGCACCTCCCCGGTCGTCAGTCGCCGCGGTGAAGCGATCATGTCCACGGTCGCGGTCCCTGGTCTGTGGCGCGGCGCATCGGCTCGGGTGCGCGCGCGGCTCATGACGTACGGTACTCGATCTGTGCTGCGGCGTGCAGTCCGGGGTGCCCGTGTCCGCGCTGCCACAGTGCGGACGGTGCGCGCAGGGGTGTCAGGCCGCTGGCCGGGGCCGGCCGCGCATGCGCCCGAAGCGGCTCGCTGTCAGCGCAGGCGGTGCGCACCATGCCGGGGCGCGGCTTAGGGGAACGGCGCGGAGCAGCGCCCTGCGGCCGGGTGCGACGGCGCAGGCGGCGGCCGCGCAGCGATATGGCTGAGTCGCTGAGCCGGGGACCCGCGGCGGCTGCGCCGGTTCACAACACGGGCGAGGTGCGATGCAGCTTGCGCTGCGGCAGGGCGCCGGTCCGCGTCGCCTCGCTGGCGAGAGGCAAATGTGCCGGCTGCATCTCGCGGCGGCGCCGGTCACGCAGCTGGCGCAGCGTCGGCAGGCTGAAGTCGAGGATCATTTCGTGGATGCGCTGGGCCGGCACCGCCGGGTGCTGCAGCCACCAGCGGGACAGTGCCTCGCCCGAGCCCAGGACCGCGTAGGCGAGCGGCTCGGCGTCACGCCGCCCGGCTTCGGTGGGATCCCCCAGCGCCTCTGCAATCGTGACGGTGGCGATCGCGACCATCCGGGTGCGGATCTGCTGCACTTTGCGCGACACCGGGGAGTCGCTGCACAGAGCCTCGGCGTAGAGCACCTGCCAGAAATCGCGGTAGCGGTCGATGAAGCCCAGCAGACCGCCAACGGCCTGGTCGATGCGCTTGAACGGATCCGGGGTGTGTTCGCCCTGCGACAGCCCCTCGATCAGGTGTTCGCCGGCGCGATCGAGCAGTGCCAGGTACAAGCCGTCCTTGGAGCCGTAGTAGCGGTACAGCAGCGGCTTGCTGATATCGGCGCGCTCGGCGATTTCATCCATCGAGGTCGCGTGGTAGCCGCGCGCCGCGAACACCGACGCGGCGACCTGCAGCATCTCCTCCATGCGCTCGGCGCGCGGCACCTTCCGCGTGCCCAGCCGGCGTGTGCCGTTCTTCGGGCCGGCTGCGGTTTTCTGGTGTGCACTCACTGTGCGCTCCCCTACATCTCGTCCTTGACCTCTGATTATGTGACACCTGCACCGAGCCTGGGTCATCACGGCGCCGCATTCTGTGAACTGATTCACGTCTTTGCGCCCCAATAATGAAGCCGGTCTGGCTCCAGGCGATGCCGATCAGGCCGTAAAACAGCGCCATCAGCAGGGCGTAGTTCCACTCCAGCGCGTCCATCGCGCGGTCGGCATCGCTGGCCCAGTGGCGCAGCGGGATGCTGGCCAGTCCGAGCAGCAGCAGCGTGGCGGCGAACGCCAGCATCGTGCGCCGCAGCGCCGGCGGCAGCGAGGCCACCGGCTGCAGCAGGGCGATCACGAGCATCTGCGCCAGCACGCTGAACGAGAAGAAGACGGTAATGCCGTAGCGGCGCAGCCACTGGTAGATGCTGCCCTCCACGCCCAGAAAGCAGGCGTAGAGGGTCAGGAACAGCGCCGCGACCACGCCCAGCAGCAGGATCGCGGTGGTGCTGCGGCGCGCATCGGGCCGGAGCGCGCGCAGCCAGTGCCAGGTCAGCGCCCAGAACAACACCAGTTGGGCGGCGTGCGGCAGCATCAGGCTGCGGAAGATGGTGTTGCCCAGGCCGAAGCGTCCGGCGCGGCTGATCGAGGTGCAGCCGTCCCAGTACGGCACGCATGCGTCGACGTAACCCTGCGCCGCTGACACCAGAAAGGCGAGGTGCGCCGCCGCGAGCGGAACCAGGACGGTGAGCCAGGCGAACCAGCGCAGATTCATCGCACATCCTGTCGCGGGGGATGAACAGGATATCCTTGTCGCCGCAACGGCAACCACGCTCCAGGAGCCCCGATGAAGCAGTTCTTCCGTCTGTTATCTCTGGCCCTCTTCGCCGGCCCAGTGCTGGCCGCCGAGGGCATGTGGACGTTCGACAATCTGCCGCGCGCGGCGCTGGCGCAGCAGTACGGCTTCGAGCCCGATGCGCGCTGGGTGGAACGCGCGATGCAGGCCTCGGTGCGCCTAGCCAGTGGCTGCTCGGGCTCGTTTGTCTCGCCGGACGGCCTGGTGCTCACCAATGCGCATTGCGTGCTGCACTGCGCGCAGGAGCTGTCGAGTGCGCAGAGCGACCATGTCAACCAGGGTTTTGTGGCGCGCGCGCGCAGTGCCGAGCTGCGCTGCCCGGCTGAGGAACTCAACCGCCTGGATGCGATCGAGGACGTGACGCCGCGGATCCGCAAGGTGACCGACGGTCTCAGCGGGCAGGCCTTCGTCGACGCCAAGAATGCCGAGATCGCCCGCATCGAAGCCGACTGCGTGGGGGATGCCGGCGCCACGCGCCGCTGCGACGTGGTCGAGCTGTACAGCGGTGGCCGTTACCATCTCTACCGCTACCGACGCTTCCAGGATGTGCGGCTGGTGTTCTCGCCCGAATACCGCATCGGCTTTTTCGGCGGCGATCCGGACAACTTCAACTTCCCGCGCTACAACCTCGACATGGGCCTGCTGCGCGCCTACGAGGACGGCAAGCCGGTGTCGACGCCGGCGCACTTCCCGATCAAGCGCGAAGGCGCCAAGGCCGGCGAGCTGACGATGGTCACCGGCCATCCGGGCAGCACCGATCGGCAGCTGACCGTGGCGCAGCTCGAGCGGCTGCGCGACGTCGACCTGATCGAGCGGCTGGCGTACTTTTCGGAGCGGCGCGCGCTGCTCTGGCAGTTCTCGCGGCAGGGCGAGGAGGCGGCGCGCCAGGCGCAGTCGGATCTGACGTATACCGAAAACGGGCTCAAGGTCATCCGCGGTGAGCTCGAGGCCCTGTTGCAGCCGACGCTGATGGCGCAGAAGCGGTCCGACGAGGCGGCGTTGCGGCAGTCCGCCGGCGAGTTGGCGACGGATCCGTGGGGCGCGATTGCGCAGGCGCAGCAGGCCTACCGTGACTTGCGCACGCCCTACCAGCTGTTTGAAGGCCGGCGCGGCTTCTATTCCGAACACTTCCGCATCGCGCGGCATCTGGTGCGCGCGGCAGAGGAGCGCGCCAAGCCCAACGCCGAGCGTCTGCCCGAGTATCAGGAGGCGTCCCTGCCGCGCCTGCTGCAGACGCTGATGTCGGCGGCGCCGGTGTATCCGGATTACGAGAAGACCAAGCTCGCGTGGTCGCTGACCAAGTTGCGCGAGCAGCTCGGTCCCGACGATGCGCTGGTCAAGCTGGTGCTCGGGCGCGAGTCGCCGGAGGCACTGGCGAACCGGCTGGTGGACGGCTCGCGTCTGGCCGATGTCGCCGAGCGGCAGCGGCTGTGGGATGGCGGCTTCGAGGCGGTGTCGAACTCGACCGATCCATTTATCCAGCTGGTGCGCGCGGTCGACGTGCCCGCGCGTGAATTGCGCAAGCGCTACGAGTCCGAAGTCGAGGCAGTGGAAAGCAAGCACGCGGCCGCGATTGCGCAGGCGCGCTTCGCGCTGCACGGGACGACGGTCTATCCGGACGCCACCTTCACGCTGCGCCTGTCATACGGTGAAGTGCGCGGCTGGCGGGAGAAGGGCCGAACCATCGAGCCGTTCACGCGCATCGGCGGCGCCTTCGAGCGCGCCACCGGCGCCGATCCCTTCGCGCTGCCGGCATCGTGGCTCAAGGCCAAGGACCGGCTCGACCTGCGCACGCCCTTCAACTTCGTCACCACCAACGACATCACCGGCGGCAACTCCGGCAGCCCGATCATCAACCGCAGTGGCGAGGTGGTCGGTCTGGCGTTCGACGGCAACATCCACTCGCTGGGCGGAAGCTTCGGCTACGACGAGACGCTCAACCGTTGCGTCGGTGTCCACAGCGCCGCGATTCTGGAGGCGCTGGACACGGTCTACGGCGCCGGTGAGCTGGTCAAGGAGATGAGCCGCACCGGCCGCGCCCGTTGATTGATACATGTCAACGCCTGCGTCGGCGGTTTGCTGCGAAATAGAGCGGCATAGCGTCGAGGCGCAGACCGCTGTCGGATCCGGGGGGCGCGCAGCGCGGCTGTGCGCCCCTTTTTTCGAGCGGCGGAAGGCGAGATGACGGTTCAGACCGATGTGGTGATCGTGGGGGCGGGTCCTTGCGGCCTGTTTCAGGTGTTCGAGCTCGGCCTGCTCGGCCTGAAGGCGCATGTGATCGAGACGCTGACCCAGCCCGGCGGGCAATGCACCGAGCTCTACCCCGACAAGCCGATCTATGACATTCCCGCGCTGCCGGTCTGCGGCGCGCGCGAGCTGATCGAGCGTCTGCAGCAGCAGATCGCCCCGTTTGCGCCGACCTTTCACCTCGGTCAGCAGTTGCAGGGCGTCGAGCCGCGCGCCGATGGCACGTTCCTGCTGCGGACCGACAAGGGCACCGAGCTGGTCACGCGTGCGCTGATCATCGCCGCCGGCGTCGGCGCCTTCCAGCCGGTGACGCTGCCGGTGGAGGGCATCGAGCCTCTGGTGGACCGGCAGGTGCACTACAAGGTGCGCGATCCGGAGCTGTTCCGCGGCAAGAATCTGGTCATCGTCGGCGGCGGCGACTCGGCGCTCGACTGGGCGCTGAACCTGGTCGATGTGGCCGAGAGCGTCGTGCTGATTCACCGCTCGGAGAAGTTCAAGGCGGCGCCGGCCTCGGTCGAGCGCATGCGCGCGCTGTGCGACGAGTACCGGATGCAGTTCCTGGTGGGCAATGTGGCCGGGGTCCATGAGCAGGACGGCCAGCTCAAGGAACTGATGGTGCTGGGCGCCGACAGCGTCAAGCGGCGCATCGATCTGGATCACCTGCTGGTGTTCTTCGGGCTGCACCCGAAGCTCGGGCCGATTGCCGACTGGGGGCTGACGCTGAACAAGAACCAGATCGTCGTCGACACCGAGAAGTTCGAGACCAGCGTGCCCGGCATCTACGCGGTCGGCGACATCAACTGGTATCCGGGCAAGAAGAAGCTGATCCTGTCCGGCTTCCACGAGGCCGCGCTCGCCGCATTCGCGATCAAGGCGCGGCTCAACCCGGGCGAAAAAGTGCACCTGCAGTACACCACGACCAGCCCGATCATGCACAAGCGACTGGGAGTGGCCGATCCGTTTGCAGAGGAAAAGAAGCGCGGCGCGGCCTGATCCGCTCAGAAAGCGGCGCGGGGCGGTGCCGGACGCTGCGCGTCGGAACCGCCGCAGACCGGTACAGTGTCTCAGAGCATTTCGATCGCCAGTGCCGTGGCCTCGCCGCCGCCGATGCACAGCGACGCAATGCCGCGCCGGCCCCCGGTCTTGCGCAGCGCACCGATCAGGGTGGCGATGATGCGCGCACCGCTGGCGCCGATCGGATGCCCCAGCGCGCAGGCGCCGCCGTGCACATTGACCTGCGTGTGCGACAGTTTGTGTTCCTTCATCGCCACCATCGTCACCACCGCGAAGGCTTCGTTGATTTCCCACAGATCGACGTCGCCCGCGCGCCAGCCGGCTTTGCTCAGCACGTCGGCGATGGCGGTGACCGGCGCGATGGTGAATTCCGCGGGCAGGCGCGCATGAGTGGCGTGCGCGACGATGCGTGCCAGCGGCGCTGCGCCGCGCCGCTGCGCTTCGGACAGCGGCATCAGCACCAGCGCGGCGGCACCGTCTGAAATCGAGCTGGCATTGGCGGCGGTGATGGTGCCGTCCTTCTTGAAGGCCGGCTTGAGCGTCGGAATCTTGTCGATGCGCGCCTTGAACGGCTGCTCATCGCGCTCGATGCGTTCGCTGCCGGCCTTGCCGGCGATCTCCACCGCTGCGATCTCGAAGGCGAAGCTGCCGTCCTCGTTGGCCTGCTTGGCGCGGTGCAGCGATGCGATGGCAAATTCGTCCTGCTCGCTGCGCGACAGCCCGTACTGTTCGACGGTGCGCTCGGCGAACACGCCCATCGGCGTGCGCTGCTCATAGGCATCCTCGAGGCCGTCGAGCGCCATGTGATCGAGCAGCTCGCCGTGGCCGTAACGGTAGCCGCCGCGCGCCTTGAGCAGCAGATGCGGCGCATTGGTCATGCTTTCCATGCCGCCGGCGACCATCACCCGGTTCGAACCAGCCTTGAGCAGATCGTGCGCGAGCATGACCGCTTTCATCCCCGAGCCGCACATCTTGTTGATGGTCAGTGCGCCGGCGGCATCGGCAAGGCCGGCGCCGCGGGCCGCCTGGCGCGCAGGCGCCTGGCCCTGGCCGGCCGGCAGGCAGCAGCCCATGATCACTTCATCGACGGCATCGTTGGCGAGCCCGCTGCGTGCGACCGCGGCTTTGATCGCGGCGGCGCCGAGCTGGGCCCCGGACAGCGGTGCGAGCACGCCGAGCATGCCGCCCATCGGGGTGCGGGCCACGGCGGTGATGACGATCGGGTCCGGCTGGTTCATCGCATGTACTCCAAAGGGAAATCACCCAAGCGGGGAATTATCGCATCCCCCGCCGATACAATAGCCACGACGATTACAACGCGCGCAGCGGAGCGGTTATGTCTGTCTTTGAGCACCCGGAGTTTGATGCCCACGAAGTCGTGAGCTACTGCCATGACGCGCGCAGCGGCCTGCGCGCCATCATCGCGGTGCACAGCACCCAGCTGGGCAAGGGCCTGGGCGGATGCCGCATGTGGCCGTATCGCAGCGAGGACGAGGCGCTGACCGATGTGCTGCGCCTGTCGCGCGGCATGACCTATAAGGCGGCGCTGGCCGGGCTGCCGCAGGGTGGCGGCAAGTCGGTGATCATCGGCGACCCGCGCAAGGACAAGACGCCCGAGCTGATGCGGGCGATGGGCCGCGCGGTCGAGCGCCTCAACGGCGCCTACGTCGTCGCCGAGGACTCCGGCACCGGCGTGGCCGACATCCGCCTGATGGCGGAAATGACCCGTCATGTCGGCGGCCTGGCCGATGCCGCGGCCGAAGCCGAGGGTCGCACCGGCGATCCGTCGCCGGCGACCGCGAAAGGGGTGTTCATCGGCATCGTCGCCGCCGTCAGGCACCGGCTCCACCGCGACAGCCTGCGTGGCATCCGCGTGGCGGTGCAGGGACTCGGCAATGTCGGCTACCGCCTGTGCCGGCAGCTGCACGAGGCCGGGGCGCAGCTGTGGGTCACCGACCTGCATGCGCCGGCGGTCGAGCGCTGCGTGCGCGAGTTCGGTGCGGTGGCGGTCGACATGGCCGACATCGACGCGCTGGAGGTTGATGTGTTGGCGCCGTGCGCACTCGGAGCGGTGCTCAACGACGCCAGCATCGCGCGGATCCGCGCCAAGGTGGTCGCCGGCGCGGCCAACAACCAGCTGGCGCGGCCCGAGCACGACCGCGCGCTGATGGAGCGGGGCATCCTCTATGCGCCCGACTACTGCATCAATGCCGGCGGCATCATCGACATCTATTACGAGGGGCCGGGTTACGACCGCGCGGTGGTGGATGCGCACCTGCAGCGCATCGGCACCACGCTGACGGCGATTTTCGAGCGTGCGCAGGCCGAGCGCCGGCCCACCGGCGAGATCGCGGACCGCATCGCGGAGGAGCGCTTCCGGCGCTGAACGCAGATGCTCGATCCGCGCGCCCAGGAGGTCGCCCGCGTGCTGCACGAGCGCAGCCAGTGGCTCGCGGTCGCCGAATCCTGCACCGGCGGCCTGATTGCCGCGATGCTGACCGACGTAGCCGGGTCCTCGGCCTGGTTCGAGCGCGGCTATGTCACCTATTCCAATCGCGCCAAGCACGATCTGCTGGGGGTGCCTGACGCGGTGCTGGTGCACCATGGCGCGGTCAGCGAGGCCACGGTGCTGGCGATGGCCGGCGGTGTGCTGGTGCGCGCGCCGGTCGACTGGGCGCTGGCGGTGACCGGCATCGCCGGACCCGGCGGCGGCAGTGCCGACAAGCCGGTCGGCACGGTGTGGATCGCCTGCGCGCAGCGCGACGGCGCCTGTGCGGCGCGCCGGTTCCAGTTTGACGGCGACCGCGATGCGGTGCGCCGGCAATCGGCCGCCTCGGCGCTCGACCTGCTGCTCGAGCGGCTGCGGCATGCCGATTGAAGTCAACCGTCTGTTCTTTGCGCTGTGGCCCACCGACGCGGTGCGGGCCGCCTGCGCCGAGGCGGCCCGCACCCTGCGCATGCGCATGCAGCCGCTCGGGCATCCGATTCCGGCGGAGCGCTACCACATCACGCTGCTGTTTCTCGGCGATCGGGTGTCGCCGCAGCGCGAGGCGGCGCTGCGCCAGGCCGCGGGCCTGGTGCGCGCGCCGCCGTTCCGGCTCGAACTCGATCACGCCGGCAGTTTCCGCAAGGCGCGCATTCCGTGGTGGCTGGGGACGCGTCACCCGCCTGAGGCGGCGACGCGGCTTCACGACCTGCTGCGCGATGCGGCGCTGCGGGTGCAGCTGGCGCCCGAGCGGACCCGCTTCGTTCCGCACCTGACGGTGCTGCGCGACGCCGGCACGCCGCTGCCGCCGACGCAGGTGGCGCCGATCGTCTGGGACGTCGATCAGTTCGTGCTGGTGCGCAGCCGTATCGACCGCAGCCCGGTCGAGTACGAGCTGCTCGAGCGCTGGCCGCTGCGTGCCAGCGCCGATCCGGCGCCGGATCCGCAGCCCGATCAGCTGACGCTGCCGCTGTAGGGCCTGTTAACGCTCATCGGATCGCCGTGGCGCACGCGCCGGCGGGCTGTGAAACAATAGGCCGCTACGCACGCGCGCTGCGCGGTGATTCAGGGAGCGGGGGCTGCCGGCGCGGCAGACGGGCTCAGGATTTGAGCCCCGGCCGCGGCAGACTTGTGCTCACAACCTCCAATAGTCAGGGACTCCATGGACGACAATCGCAAGAAGGCGCTGGAAGCGGCGCTGGCCCAGATCGAGCGGCAGTTCGGCAAGGGCGCCATCATGAAAATGGCCCCGGGCGAACAGCTGCGCGACGTTGAAACGATCTCCACTGGCTCGCTGACGCTCGACACCCAGCTGGGCATCGGCGGCCTGCCGCGCGGCCGCGTCGTCGAGATCTTCGGTCCCGAGTCCTCGGGCAAGACCACGCTGACGCTGCACGCCGTTGCCGAATGCCAGAAAACCGGCGGCGTCGCCGCCTTCATCGACGCCGAGCACGCGCTGGACGTGCAGTACGCCGCGAAGCTCGGCGTCAAGGTCGAGGATCTGGTGATCTCGCAGCCGGACACCGGTGAACAGGCGCTGGAAATCTGCGACATGCTGGTGCGCTCGAACAGCGTCGACCTGATTGTCATCGATTCGGTGGCGGCGCTGGTGCCCAAGGCCGAAATCGAGGGTGAGATGGGCGATTCCGTGGTCGGCGTGCAGGCGCGGCTGATGTCGCAGGCGCTGCGCAAGCTCACCGGCAACATCTCGCGCTCCAAGTGCATGGTGATCTTCATCAACCAGATCCGCATGAAGATCGGCGTGATGTACGGCTCGCCCGAGACCACCACCGGCGGCAACGCGCTGAAGTTCTACGCCTCGGTGCGCCTGGACATCCGCCGCACCGGCGCGATCAAGAAGGGCGACGAGGTCATCGGCAACGAAACCCGCGTCAAGATCGTCAAGAACAAGCTGGCGCCGCCGTTTCGCGAGGCCAACTTCGAGATTCTGTACAACGAGGGCATCTCCAAGCTGGGCGAGCTGATCGACCTCGGCGTCGAGCACAAGCTGGTCGAGAAGTCCGGCGCCTGGTATGCGTACAAGGGCGACAAGATCGGCCAGGGCAAGGACAACGCGCGCAGCTATCTCAAGGAGCATCCGGAGGCCGCGGCCGAGCTGGAGCAGGCGCTCCGCGCCAAGCTGATGCCAGACCGCAAGCCCGCCGGTGGCGCGGAAGCGAAGTAGCGACGTCACGGCGCAGGGCGGACGCGACACCGCCCTGCGCCTGCTCGCGCGCCGCGAGCACGCCGCGGCGGAGCTCAAGCACAAGCTGCAGCGCCGCGGCCACGACACGGCGCAGGCCGAGGCGATCGTCGATGGACTGGCCGAGTCCGGCTGGCAGTCAAACGAGCGCTACGCCGAGACGCTGGTGCGCAGCAGGATCGCGGCGGGCTACGGGCCGCTGCGCATCCGCGCCGAGCTGGAGATGGCGCAGGTCGCCGACGACCTGATCCGCGCGGCCGTTGCCGCCGCGGCTCCCGACTGGACGGCGTTGGCGCAGACGGTGCATGCGCGCAAGTTCAAGACGCCGCCGCAGAGCGCCGCGGAGTGGCAGAAGCACTATCGCTATCTCGCGGCGCGCGGCTTCGAATCGGCGCAGATCCGGGCGGTGCTCAAGGGAGCGGAGCCGGAAGACATCTAGGCGCGGTGGCGCGGGCCGCAACCGGCATGGCGGGCAGGGGCGGGCTTGATTACCATATCGCCCCTTTTTGTCCCCGATTTTTCGCGCATGAACAGCAACGAGGTCCGCGCCAGGTTCCTGGAATTCTTCCGGAACAAAGGTCACACACTCGTGCCGTCGAGTCCGCTGGTGCCGGGTAACGATCCCACGCTGCTGTTCACCAACGCCGGCATGGTCCAGTTCAAGGATGTCTTCACCGGCCAGGACAAGCGGCCGTATGCGCGTGCGGCATCGAGCCAGAAATGCGTGCGCGCCGGCGGCAAGCACAACGATCTCGAGAACGTCGGCTACACCGCGCGCCACCACACCTTCTTCGAGATGCTGGGCAACTTCAGCTTCGGCGACTACTTCAAGAAGGATGCCATCCAGTTCGCGTGGGAGTTCATCACGTCGAAGGACTGGCTCGGCATCGACGCCGGGCGTCTGCTGGTCACCGTCTACCACACCGACGACGAGGCCTACGCCATCTGGCATGAGCAGATCGGCGTGCCGGCCGAGCGCATCGTTCGCATCGGCGACAACAAGGGCGCGCCGTATGCGTCCGACAACTTCTGGGCGATGGGCGACACCGGTCCCTGCGGGCCGTGCACCGAGATCTTCTACGACCACGATCCCGACGGCACCAAAGGCATCGCCGGCGGACCGCCGGGATCACCGGAGGAGGATGGCGACCGCTGGATCGAGATCTGGAACGTCGTGTTCATGCAGTTCGAGCGCGCCGCCGACGGCCGGCTTTCGCCGCTGCCGGCGCCCAGCGTCGATACCGGCATGGGCCTGGAGCGCATCAGCGCGCTGATGCAGGGCACGCATGACAACTACCAGACCGACACCTTCCGCCATCTGATTGGCGCCGTGGCGCAGCTCTGCGGACAGGCGCCGTATGCCAACGCCTCGCAGAAAGTGGTCGCCGATCACATCCGCGCCACCGCGTTCCTGATTGCCGACGGCGTGCTGCCGTCGAACGAGGGTCGCGGCTACGTGCTGCGCCGGATCATGCGGCGCGCGATCCGCCACGGCTACAAGCTGGGCATCAACGAGGCGTTCTTCTACAAGCTGGTGGCGCCGCTGGCCGAAGTGATGGGCCAGGCCTATCCGCAGCTGCGCGACCGGCGCGCGGCGATTGAAAAGGCGGTCCGTGCCGAGGAAGACAGCTTCGCGGTCACGCTCGACAAGGGCATGAAGCTGCTCGAAGACGGTATCGCCAAGGTGGTCGACGGGGTGATTCCGGGCGACGTCGTGTTCAAGCTCTACGACACCTACGGCTTCCCGGTCGACCTGACCGCTGACATCGCCCGCGAGCGCGGCCTGAGGCTCGACATGGCCGGCTACGAGCGCGAAATGGAGGCGCAGCGCAGCCGCGCGCGCGCCGCGAGCACGTTCAAGGCCGGCGGCACGCTGAGCTACGAGGGGGCCGACACCTGCTTCGTCGGCTACGACGGGCTGCGCGGCGAGGCCAGCGTGGTGGCACTGTTCCGCGACGGCCAGGCTGTCGATCGGCTCAATGCCGGCGAGACCGGCGTGGTCGTGCTCGACCGCACGCCGTTCTACGCCGAGTCCGGCGGCCAGGTCGGCGACAAGGGGCGCATCGGCGCCTTCGCGGTCACCGACACGCAGAAGATCAAGGGCAGTGTGTTTGGGCATTACGGCACCCTGGCTTCGGGCGAGCTGACGCTGGGCGTGGCGGTGACGGCGGAAGTCACCGAAAGCATCCGCCGCGCGACCATGCGCAACCACTCGGCCACGCACCTGATGCACCGCGCGCTGCGCGACGTGCTCGGCGAGCATGTGGCGCAGAAGGGCTCGCTGGTCGACGAGCAGCGCACGCGCTTCGATTTCTCGCACCCCCAGGCGGTGTCGGCCGAGGAGCTGGCCGAGATCGAGCGGCGCGTCAATGCCGCGGTCCTGGCCAACGTGCCGGTGAGCGCCGAGGTGATGGCCTACGATCGCGCGATCGAGTCGGGCGCGATGGCGCTGTTCGGCGAGAAGTACGGCGACGAGGTGCGGGTGCTGGCGATGGGGCCGTACAGCACCGAGCTGTGCGGGGGCACGCATGTCAGTCGCACCGGCGACATCGGCCTGTTCAAGATCGTGTCGGAGAGCGGTGTGGCCGCCGGCGTGCGCCGTATCGAGGCGGTGACCGGCGACAACACGCTGGCGTACCTGCGCGACACCGAGGGCCGGCTCAAGCGCGCCGCCGATCTGCTGCGCGCCGGGCCTGACGAGCTCAGCGGCAAGATCGAGCAGCTGCAGGAGCGGGCGCGTCAGCTCGAGAAGGAGCTGGCCGCGCTCAAGGCCAAGCTCGCCGCCAGCGCGGGGGGCGATCTCGCCGGGCAGGCGCGTGAGATCAAGGGCGTTAAGGTGCTGGCGGCGCGCGTCGATGGCGTCGACGGCGGCGAGCTGCGCGGGCTGATGGATCAGCTCAAGCACAAGCTCGGCTCCGCCATCATCCTGCTCGGCGCCGCCAGCGGCGAGAAAGTCAGCCTGATCGCGGGCGTCACCAGCGATCTGACCGCCAGGGTCAAGGCGGGCGAGCTGGTCAATTTCGTCGCCTCGCAGGTGGGCGGCAAGGGCGGTGGCCGGCCCGACATGGCGCAGGCCGGCGGCACCCAGCCCGAGCAGCTGCCGGCGGCGATCGACAGCGTCTACGGCTGGGTCGAGGGCAAGGTGTAGAGGCGTTGCAGGGCGCGGCAGCGGCATGGCGCCGCAGCGGCCGAAGTGCGCCCGACTGGCGCTGCTACGGGAAATGACATGGCACTGATCGTTCAGAAATATGGCGGTACGTCGATGGGCTCGGTCGAGCGGATCGAGCACGTCGCGCGCAAGGTGGCGTCGTGGCAGCAGCAGAACCACGAGGTGGTGGTGGTCGTCTCGGCGATGTCGGGTGAAACCGACCGGCTGCTCAAGCTCGCCAAGTCGATCGACCCGCGCGGCAGCGCGCGCGAGTTCGACCAGATTGCCGCCACCGGCGAGCAGGTGACGATCGGCCTGCTCGCGCTGGCGCTGCAGAAGGTCGGGGTGCGCTCACGCTCGTACACCGGCTGGCAGGTGCCGATCCATACCGACAGCGCGCACATGAAGGCGCGCATCCAGCGGATCGACGCCGAGCGCCTGCTGGCGGACTGCAAGGCCGGCATCGTGCCGGTGGTCGCCGGGTTCCAGGGCATCGATCCCGACGGCAGCGTCACCACGCTGGGCCGCGGCGGATCGGATACCACCGGCGTCGCGCTGGCCGCGGCGCTCAAGGCCGACGAGTGCCAGATTTACACCGATGTCGATGGGGTCTACACGACCGATCCGCGCGTCGAGCCCAAGGCACGGCGCCTCGACAAGGTCACGTTCGAGGAAATGCT
>JBFHQK010000035.1:0-15570 GCA_041592255.1 Fontimonas sp. | reverse complement strand
CCGCGCGAGGCCAAGGTGCTGCGCATGCGCTTTGGCATCGACATGACCACCGACCACACCCTCGAAGAGGTCGGCAAGCAGTTCGACGTCACCCGCGAGCGCATCCGCCAGATCGAGGCCAAGGCGCTGCGCAAGCTACGCCACCCGAGCCGCGCCAACTACCTGCGCAGCTTCCTCGAAGAGTAAGCAGCACTCTCAGCAGCACAAAAAGAAAGCCCCGCGTTGCGGGGCTTTCTCGTTTGCGGCGCGCTTCAGAAGTTGAAGCGGGCGCCCAGCGTCCAGCTGTCGGCGTCGCTGCCGACCGAATAGCCGGCGCCCAGCGAGAACTGCGGCGTCAGATGAAACAGCGCCGACAGAGCCAGGGCCGTCTCGTCCTCGTCAAACACGTCGACGTAGTTGACCGATGCCCCGCCCTCGAACTGCGGCGTGAACAGATGGCGGACACCGCCGCTCAGGCTATAACCACTGTCGTCCTCATCGGCGCCCGAGAATCCGCCCTTGCCGCTCGCGTCGGCATTGACGTAGGCGACCTCGGCGATGAAGTCGGTGGTCGGCGCCAGCGGCGCACGAAAGCCCAGGCCCAGCGTGATCGTGTCTGTCTCGAGCGAACCCGTGGTGCCGAGAATGCTGAACCGGTCGGTCTCGAGGCTGCCGTAGCCGGCATGGACGTAGACGACGTCGCTGACCAATCCCGACACCCGCAGATCGAAGCCATCGGCGTCGACATTGGGATCATCAATGTCCGCCGACACATAGCCGGCCTGGACATAGTTGTAGGACAAGCCACCCGCAAACGCGGACAGGGGGGCCACCGCCAACGCCGCCGTGCACAGCGCCTTAAGCATTTGCATATTTCTCTCCTGGTGGTTCTTCGTTTGACTGCAGCCAGTGCGCAGCTGCCACCGGAATCTAGCCTGCACGCGTTCGCGCTGTCCAACCCGCAGCGCCCTAAAAAAAAGCCCCGTCGCGAGACGGGGCGGGTACGGTGCGGACAACGGCGCTCGGTCAGAAGCGGAAGCGGAAGCCGCTGCGCAGATCCTGCGTTTTGAACTGGCGCTTGTCGTTGTTCTCGATGTCGGAGACGCGGTAATCGACGAAGAGGCCGAAATGGCGGTCGAGGTTGAGGCCCAGCCCGGCCAGGTACTCAAACCCGTCGTAGTCGCCGATGTCGAGGTAGCCGCCGCGCGCTTCGAGCGTGACGGATTCGAACAGCTCGTACTTGACGCCGACGTGGGCGCCGAAGCCCTTGTCGGCGAAGGAGGCGCTGGCCAGGCCCGCGCCGAGGGCAAACTCGGTGTCGATGTACTCGAGCAGCACGTAGACCGGCAGCTCGGTGGTATAGCCCAGGCCCAGACGCGTGGTCTCGACGGTCGCATTACCGGTGCCGCCGCCGAGCCGCTCGGCGTCGCTGGACTGGTACTCAACACCGAGGAAGATCTTTTCACCCAGCATCGTCGCCAGCTTGACGCCAAAGCCGTCGCCATCCTCGGACTCCGCGGTGCGGCTCAGCGCAGGATCGGTCAGTTCGAGTGTGGAGTCGGCAATGTAGTAGGCGTCGAGGTAGTCCATGCTCGCGGCCTGCGCCGCCAGCGGCAGCGCCAGCAGCACACCGAACAGGGAGTGCCCCAGCCTGATCCCAACCTGATTCATGTCGATCCTCCGTCTTCTTGGATGTCGCGTCGGCACGCTGTGCCCGCGGCGCGCTGCCGAGTATAGCCGCGGCGCCGCAGCCAGAAACAAAAAAGGCACGGAAGACCGTGCCTTTGTGCTTCAGTGTCGCTGCGGCTGCGGCTACTGGGCGGCCGCGCCGGCGGCGTGGACGCTGGGCGTGTACAGCGGGCCGGACTGGCGCTCGAAGTACTTGGCGAGCGCCTCGATGTCGGCGTCGGTCAGCGCGGCCGCCTGCGGCATCATGATCGCGTTCTTGCGCGTGCCGGCGCGATAGTCGCGCAGCGCCTGTTCGAGATAGCTGGCGTACTGCCCGGCCAGGACCGGATAGGTCGGGGCGATCGGCTTGGCGCCGCCCTCGCCGTGGCAGGCGACGCAGGTCGCCGCTTTCTCCGGCACGGGGATCTGGGCGGTGGCGGCCAACGGCAGCGCGCCGGCCAGGGCAAGAAAGAGAATGCGCTTCATGAATCGACCTTAATTTGCGGGAGCCGTGGACAGAAACGCGGCGATGTCGGCGATGTCCTGGTCGGACATCGTGGCCGCCTGCGCATGCATCGTGCCGTGCGGGCGCTCGCCGCTCTGGTAGGCCTTGAGCGCGGCTTCGAGATAGGCCGCCGGCTGGCCGCCGACCTTGGGCACACGGTAGGTCGGGTACGCGTTGTTGTACTTGGGAATGCCGTGGCATCCCATGCAGGTGTTGGCCTTGACGCGGCCCGCATCTGCGTTGCCCTGCGCGTAGGCGGCAGGCACAGCAAACACGGCCGCAAGGGCGATTGCGCCCCAACGCGCATGCTTCATTTCGGGACCCCCTGGGAAGAAGCGACAAGAATACGAATAAGGTGCGTTATGTTCGGGGAATTGACCGGCGCGGTCAACGCGCGCCGCGCGGGAGGCGGGTAGTGAGGGCCGTGAGCAACCTGCTACCCTCGCCGCCAGCCGGGCGCGACTCGCGCCCTCCGGCCGTCCCCACCTCTCGGATCGATGACGCACCGCCACCCGCCCGCCGCTGCTGCCGACGTTCTCCGCCCGCGACCGGACCGCCCGCGGTGAGCGCGATCCTGACCCCGGCTGCGGAGCCCGCGCAGGCGCAGGAGATCGCCGCCGTCGATCTGGGTTCCAACAGCTTCCACATGCTGGTGGCGCGCGCCCACGGCGCCGACCTGCAGGTCATCGACCGGCTGCGCGAGCCGGTGCGCATGGCCGCCGGCGTGGGCATCGACAAGCGCCTGGATCCGGAGGCGGCCGCGCGGGCGCTGGCCTGCCTGCAGCGCTTCGGCCAGCGCCTGCGCGGCATTCCGCCGGAGCGGGTGCGCGCGGTGGGCACCAACACCATGCGCAAACTGCGCAACAGCGGCGACTTTCATGCGCAGGCCGAAACTGCGCTCGGACATGCCATCGAGGTGATCTCCGGCATCGAGGAGGCGCGCCTGGTCTACGGCGGCGTCACCCACGGCATGGGCCTGACGCGGCCGCGGCGGCTGGTCGTCGACATCGGCGGCGGCAGCACCGAGCTGATCATCGGCCACGGCGCCGAACCCCAGCTGATGGAGTCGGTGGCGCTGGGCTGCGTCGTCCACACCCAGCGCTTCTTCGAAGACGGCGCGATCAGCGCGGCGCGCTTCCGCCGCGCCCGCCTGGCCGCGTGCGTCGAGCTGGAGTTTCTCGAACGCCGCTACCGCAAGCGCGGCTGGGATGTCGCGATCGGATCCTCCGGCACCGTGCGCGGCATCTGGCGCGTGGTCATGGCGCAGGGCTGGAGCGACCAGCACATCACCCGCGCCGGCATCGACAACGCGGTGGAGCTGGTGCTCAGCCGCGGCCACATCGACGAGATCGATTTCCCCGGCCTGCGCGAAGACCGGCGCCCGGTGTTCGTCGGCGGGCTGGCGGTGCTGGCCGGCATCTTCGACTCGCTGGGCATCGAGTCGATGGAGACCTCGGAGCGCGCGCTGCGCGAGGGGCTGGTCTACGATCTGATCGGGCGCCTGAGCAACCACGACGTGCGCGACGAGTCGGTGCAGGTGATGGCCCGGCGCTACGCGGTGGATCTGCGCCACGCCGGCGAGCTTGCCGGCACGGCGCTGCGCATCCTCGACCAGGTCGCCAAGCCCTGGGGGCTGGATGCGCGCAGCAGCGCTCAGCTGCTGAACTGGGCCGCGCAGCTGCATGAAGTAGGCCTGGTCATCACCCACAACGCCTACCACAAGCACAGCGAATACATCCTGCGCCACAGCGACCTGCAGGGTTTCTCGCAGACCGACCAGAAGCTGCTCGCCGCGCTGGTGCGCCTGCATCGCGGCCGCTTTGCGATGGAAGTGCTCGACGAGGTGCCGACGCTCTGGGTCGAGCCGCTCAAGCGCATGGCGATGATTCTGCGCCTGGCCTATCTGCTGCACCGCTCGCGCATGCCCGCGCTCAAGCCGCCGCTGCGCGTGAGCGCGAACCGCCGCGGTTACGAGCTGGCCTTCACGCAGAAACGCTGGCTCGACCGGCATCCCCTGACCCAGGCCGATCTCGAGCGCGAAAGCGAGCTGCTCGAAAGCGCGCAGTTCCGGCTCAAGCTCGCCAGCTGAGCCGGCGGCCGCCGCTCAGGCCTCCTCGATGAAGCGCAGCTGCACCGGCTTGCTGCCGTCGGCCTGCGGCCGGCAGTAGGTACCGTCCGACTGCAGGATCCAGCTCTGCGCCGTATCGGCCAGATAGGCGTCGAGCTGCTCGACGATGCGGTCGCGCAGCTTGTGATCGAGCACCGGAAACGCCACCTCGACGCGCCGGAACAGATTGCGCTCCATCCAGTCGGCGCTCGACAGATAGAGCTCGCCGTCGCCGGCGTTGGCGAAGTAGTAGGCGCGGTGGTGTTCGAGGAAGCGGCCGATGACCGACCGCACCTGGATGCGCTCGGACAGCCCGCGCACCCCCGGCCGCAGCGAGCACATGCCGCGGATGATGAGGTCGATCTTCACCCCGGCCTGCGACGCGCGGTAGAGCGCCAGAATCATCTCGGACTCGACCAGCGCGTTCATCTTGGCGATGATCCGCGCCGGCTTGCCGGCGCCGGCGTGCGCGATCTCGCGCTCGATCTTGGCGTGCAGCTGCTTGGACAGCGTGAACGGCGACTGCAGCAGGCGATGCAGCTTGGTGACCTTGCCCAGGCTGGTCAGCTGCAGGAACACCGCGTGCACGTCCTTGCAGATCTGCGGATCGGCGGTGAACAGGCCGTAGTCGGTGTAGAGGCGCGCGGTGCGCGGATGATAGTTACCGGTGCCCAGATGCGCGTAATGGCGCAAGCCCTGCTCTTCGCGGCGCACCACCAGACACATCTTGGCGTGCGTCTTGTAGCCGACGACGCCGTAGACGACGTGCGCGCCGACTTCCTGCAGCTGCTCGGCCAGATCGATGTTGGCCTCCTCGTCGAAACGCGCGCGCAGCTCGACGACGACCGTGACCTCCTTGCCGTTGCGCGCCGCCTCGATCAGCGCCTCGGCCACCGCCGACTTGTCGCCGGTGCGGTACAGCGTCTGCTTGATGGCCAGCACCTTGGGATCGCGCGCGGCGTGGCGCAGGAAATCCACCACCGGCAGGAACGACTCGTAGGGGTGGTGCAGCAGCTGGTCGCGCTCGCGGATCGCCGCGAAGATGTCGGGACCGGAGAACACCTTGGGCACGCGCGGCGTGTGCGGCGGGTACTTGAGGTCAGGCCGGTCGACCAGGTCCGGAATCGCCATCAGGCGGTGCAGGTTCACCGGTCCGTTGACCTGATAGACGTCGGCCGGCGTCAGCTGCGCGACATCCATCAGGTACTGCCACAGGTGCTCGGGACAGTTGTGCGCGACTTCGAGGCGCACGATGTCGCCCCACTGCCGCTGCGACAGCTCGCCCTCCAGCGCCTCCATCAGATCCTTGACCTCCTCTTCGTCGACCAGCAGATCCGAGTTGCGCGTGAGCCGGAACTGGTAGCAGCCGGTGGCCTCCATGCCCGGGAACAGGTCGTCGACATAGGCGTGGATCACCGACGACAGGAAGACGAAATCGTGCGGGCCGGTGCCGCCGATCTCCTGCGGCAACTGAATCAGTCGCGGCAGCGCGCGCGGCGCCTGGACGATGGCAAAGCCGGTGTTGCGGCCGAACGCGTCCTTGCCCGACAGCTGGACGATGAAGTTGAGCGACTTGTTGAGGATGCGCGGAAACGGATGCGCCGGGTCGAGTCCCAGCGGCGACAGCACCGGCATCAGCTCGGTATGGAAGTAATTCTTGAGCCAGGCGTCCTGGTCAGGTGACCACTCGGTGCGGCGCAGGAAGCGTACCCGCTCCTTCTCCAGCGCCGGGATAATGACGTCGTTGAAGCTGCGGTACTGCTCGCCGACCAGCTCATGCGCGCGCCGGCTGATCGCCGCCAGCGATTCGGCCGCGGTCATGCCGTCGGCACCGCGCTGCGCCGGCGTCAGCTCGGCGAGCTGCTGCAGGCCGGCGACGCGAATCTCGAAGAACTCGTCGAGATTGGAGCAGGAGATGCACAGGAACTTGAGCCGCTCGAGCAGCGGCGCGCGCTCGTCCTGTGCCTGCTCGAGCACGCGGCGGTTGAACTCCAGCAGCGACAGCTCGCGGTTGAGGAACAGATCGGCCGGCTGGAATTCCAGCTCCGGCGCTTCTTTGGTCATTGCACTCATCCCGGTCCGGCGGGCTGTTCAGTCTATGCCAGCGGGATGAATGGCGCGTGACGCCTCAGCCCTGCGCGGGCAGCTGCGGCGGCGCCTGCGCCAGCCGCAGCGCCCGCGTCTGCGGCGGCGCGCCGGTGATCAGGCGATCGCCTTCCTTGCGCGTGAAGTACTTCCAGCTCCACTGCAGGAACACGCGCACGCGCTGCTCGGCATCGATCAGCGACATGACGTGGACGAAGGCCCAGATCAGCCAGGCCGGCGCGCCGGTGACGCGCAGCAGCCTCAGGTCGCCGACGGCCTTGTTCATGCCGATCACCGCCATCGAACCCATGTCGCGGTAGCGGAACGGCGCCGGTGCCGGCTTGCCGCGCAGACGCCGGCGGATCACCTCGGCGACGTAGCGACCCTGCTGGATCGCCGCCGGCGCCAGTCCCGGCACCTCGCGTCCGCGGGCGTCGGTCAGCCGCGCCAGGTCGCCGATGACGAAGATCTCGGGGCGGCCCGGCAGCGCGCAGACGCTGCCGACCTGCACCCGGCCGCCGCGATCGAGCGTCACGCCGGTGCGCTCGGCCAGAATCTCGCCGAAGTACGACGCGCGCACCCCCGCGGCCCACAGGATCGTGGCCGCCTCCACGGTCTCGACCTGCTGCCCGGCGCGCATGCGCACGAAATCCGGACCCAGCTCCTCGACCAGGGTGCCGGTGCGCACGCTCACGCCCAGCTCCTCGAGATGCTGGCGCGCCGCCCGCCGCAAGCGCGCGTCGTACACCGGCAGCACGTCCGCCGCGCCTTCGACCAGCAGCACCTGCGCCTGGCGCGGATCGATGCGCCGGAAGTCGCGCACCATCGTCTTGTGCGCCAGCTCGCCGATGGCGCCGGCGAGCTCGACCCCGGTCGGACCGGCGCCGACGATGACGAAGCGCAGCAGGCGCGCACGTTCGGCCGGATCCGCCGTCGCCTCGGCTTTCTCGAAGGCCTGGAACAGCCGGCGGCGGATCTCGATCGCATGCTCGACGGTCTTGAGACCGGGCGCGAACGCGCGCCAGCTGTCGCGGCCGAAGTAGTGATGCTTGACGCCGGTGGCGACAATCAGCGTGTCGTACTGCAGCTCGCCATGTTCGTGGCGCAGCGTGCGCGCATCGGCGTCGAGCTCGTAGACCGTCGAGGTCAGGCAGGTCACGTTGCGCTGCCGGCGCAGCACCACCCGGTGCGGGATCGCGATGTCGCCGGGCGGAATGGCGCCGGTGGCGACCTGATACAGCAGCGGCTGGAACAGCTGGAAATTGCGCTTGTCGAGCAGGGTGACCTGACAGCCCACCCGCCCCAGCCGCGCCGCGGCGTGCAAGCCGCCGAAGCCACCGCCGACGATCACCACATGATGCTGCTTCGACACGGACTTACTCGCCTGATGTGATTTTTGTGCACCGCATCAAACGAGGGTAACGGCGCGCTGCCGGCGCGGCAATCACAGGCGCCTGTTAGGCGGACGCCGCGCCCAGCGTCGGGTGGCGCCGCCGCAGCCAGCGCTCCTGCAGCACGTAGCGGGCGACGCGCGCGATGTCGTTGATATAGCCGGCATTGACCGCGCCACCGACCACCGCACCGATCACCGGCACGACGCCCTTGGCCTTGCGCACGCCCAGGTGCGCGCCCATGCGCCCGGCTAGCGCCTGCAGGCTGAACTGCGCGGCGTCCTTGGCCAGCTCGCGTTCGGCGACGCGCTCGACGCCATCGCGCCAGGCCGCATCCAGCAGTTCGTAGCCGCCCTGCAGCGCCGCCCAGGCCGCCTGTTTCTCATCGAGGCTGTTGGCCGAGGCCAGCGCGAACACCCCGATCGACAGACCGCGGTCCTCGCGCCGCTGCCAGTCCTCGCCGTAGCAGTAGGCGGTGCGATGGATGGTGCGCAGCGCCAGCGTCAGCAGCGCCGGAATGTCGGCGAGCATGCCCGCGGCGCCGCCCAGGCCGAAGGCGGCGCCGCCGGTGCCGCCCAGCACCATCGCCCGGCGTTCGACCTTGCGCGCCAGGCGGTCGGCTTCGCGCAGCGGCAGCGCGCCGAGCTCCGACAGCGTCCCCACGCCGCCCCAGCGCAGCACATCGCGCGCACCCGAGACGCGGCCGGCGGCACGATCGAGCAGACGCAGGCTGTGCCGCAGCGCGCTGACCGGCACCAGGTGCTGGGCCGCCACCGCGGCGACGTGACCCGGCTTGGCCATCAGGCGCGTGCCCCAGTCCGGCGGCGCGGTGCGCCAGCGCCGGATCTCGTCGAGGCGCTCCTGCTCGTAGGCGTCAAGCCCGTCACTGGACACAAGGGCGGTGGTCATGCCCCTAGCGTAGCCGGTTGACGCCCGCGCCGGCAGCGGCCGATGCTCGCAGCATGTGCCTGATTGCCGTCGCCCTCGACACACATCCCCGTTACCGGCTGGTGATCGCCGCCAACCGCGACGAGTTCCATGACCGCCCGGCCGCGCCAGCGAGCTACTGGGACGACGCGCCGCGCGTGTTCGGCGGCCGCGACCTGCGCCAGCACGGCAGCTGGTTCGCGCTGTCGCGCAGCGGTCGCTGGGCCGCGGTGACCAATGTCCGGCGCATGGTGCCGCCCGACCCGGCGGCGCCGTCGCGCGGCGGGCTGGTCAGCGCCTTCGTCAGCGGCCAGACGCCGGCGGTGCGCTACGGCGCCGACATCGCCGCGGCGGCCACCCGCCATGCCGGCTTCAACCTGCTGGTCGGCGATGGCGCGCATACGCTCTACCTCACCAACCACCCGCAGTTCCGCGCCCAGACCCTGAGCATCGGCGTGCATGCGGTCAGCAATGCCAGCCTCGACACGCCGTGGCCGAAGCTGCAGCGGCTGCGCGGCGCCCTCGCCGGCTGGTGCGCCCAAGGTCACGACGGCTTCGAGCCGCTGTTCGCCGCGCTGGCCGACGACCGCGCCGCCGCCGATGCCGAGTTGCCCGATACCGGCGTCGGCCGGGAGATGGAACGGTTCCTGTCGCCGCCGTTCATCCGCGGCGACCGCTACGGCACCCGCGCCAGCACGCTGCTGACAATCACCGCCGACGGCATCGCCCGCTTCCACGAACGCCGCTTTGCCGCCAGCGGGCTGCCGGTCGGCGAGACCGTCGAGACCTTCGCGCTGGCCTGAGCCGGCGCTACGCCAGGCTCAGGCCGCCATCCACCGGCAGCACCGCACCGGTGATGTACGCCGCCTCCGCCGACAACAGATGGCGCACCGCACGCGCGATCTCGTCGGCGCCGCCGAGCCGGCGCAGCGGCACCCGCGCCAGCTCGGCCTGCTGCTCGGCCGCGCTCAGGTCGGTCTGCGTGGCCCAGATCATGTGCCCGGGGGCGACGCCGTTGACGCGGATGCGCGGCGCCAGCTCCAGCGCCAGGGCCTCGGTCAGCGTCCACAGGCCGCCCTTGCCGGCGATGTAGGCGCTGTAGCCCGGCGTCGGGCTGCGGACCTGGGCGTCGATGATGTTGACGATCGCCGCCCCCTCGCCCATGCGGGCGGCACAGGCCTGGGTCAGCAGCAGCGGCGCCCGCAGGTTCACTGCCAACAGCTCGTCGAGCTGTGCCGCGCTGAGCCGTCCCAGCGGCGTGCGGTAGTAGCTCGACGCGTTGTTGACCAGCGCATCGAGCCGTCCCCAGCGCGCGTGCGCCGCCGCCGCGAGGCGGTCGATCTGCGCGGCATCGCGCAGCTCGGCGCATTCCACCGCGGCCGAATCCGGACGCAGCGCATTGAGTTCGGCGGCCAGCGCCGCGGCCTCGTCGCATGCGCTGCGGGCGTGGATGACGACGTTCCAGCCCTCGGCATGCTGGCGGCGCACGATCGCGGCGCCGATGCGCCGCGCCGCACCGGTCACCAGTACCACCGCAGGCGTCTGATTCATGCGTCCTTTATCCTTGCGCGTCCTCACTTCCGGAACGCACGTCCGTGGACAGTCTGCTGCAAGCCATCCTGCTCGGCATCATCGAGGGTGTCACCGAGTTTCTGCCGATCTCCAGCACCGGACACCTGCTGATCGCACAGGTCTGGCTCGACCGCCGTTCCGATCTGTTCAACATCGCGATCCAGTCCGGCGCGATTCTCGCGGTGACCCTGGTCTACCGCAACCGGCTGCTGCAGCTGGCCACCGGCTGGACCCGGGATGCCGCGCTGCGCGATCAGCTGCTCAAGATCATCGCCGCCTTCGGCATCACCGGCGTGCTCGGCCTGATCGCCAAGCGCATGGGCGTCGAGCTGCCGGAGACGGTCACGCCGGTGGCGATCGCACTGGTGGTCGGCGGCCTGGTGATCTTCGCCGTCGAGCACTGGATGCGCGAACGGCCGGTCAGCGACCACATCAGCTGGCGCGTGGCGGTCGCGGTGGGCGTGGCCCAGGTCATCGCCGGCGTGTTTCCCGGCACCTCGCGCTCGGCCGCGGCCATCTTCGCCGCGCTGCTGTTCGGCCTCACCCACCGCGGCCGCGCCGCCGAGTTCGCGTTCATCGTCGGCATTCCGACCATGTTCGCCGCCACCGGCTATGAGCTGGTCAAGACGCTGGGCGACGCCAGCGCCAGCGCCGCCGAAGCCTGGGGCGAACTCGCCGCCGCCTTCGCGGTGTCGACCGCGGTCGGCTTCGCCGCGGTGAAATGGCTGCTGCGCTTCATCTCCGGCCACAGCTTCGTGCCCTTCGGCTGGTACCGGATCGCGCTGGGCGTCGTCTTGCTGGCCACGGTCGGCTAACAGATTGCGCAGGCCGGGGAGCGGCGCGAAGAGCGAGAATCATCGCACTGCCGCCCGCCGCCCATCCGAAGCGGCTTGCTGCCGAAGCGGATCCATCCACGCAGCTCTACCCCAAACTACTTCCGGAACTGGGCCGTCGTGCCTACCGCTCGGGTTCAGCTGCGGTTTCGCGGTGGCGAAGCGAAGTGAAATTGGTCGACTACAGCGGCGCTGCTAGGCATCGACGCCAATGAGCAGCTGCCGGCCCGGCATCAATGAAATGTGTTTCGCGCCTTGACTCTCAAACTCGACGGTGGCCATCCAGCCTTTATCGCCGTTGCCGTTTGCCAATGGAGCAAGGGCCTTGATGATCCCTATGCCAAAGTCCTTGTGCTTTACTTTTGAGCCGATCCTTAACGCTGACTGGCTCACGAGAGACAGCTCAACATCAGTTACACGACAACGTCCAGATACTTGTTCCAATGCGATGCGGCGCGCTTTCTCCTGAGCTGTGCTCTCGTCATCAGCCTGAATATTTAGCTCAACCGTTGACTCCACCTTCACTATTGCCCTGAAGAACTTCACAGCAGTGCTCCTGTAGTTGCCTAACGCTGATTCGATGTCGAAAGGGCACATCACGCCGACCGAGAATGCCGCCCGCGGCCTTTATAGCGCACCGCACGAGGTGTGCGCTGCCGGCGCCGCGCTCGTGTGCATCGCGCTGCTTCAGTCGCCGGTTTCTGCGTCCGTGCCCGCTGATCCGCGGCGGCCGTCGATCCAGTGGCGCAACGCGGTGATCCGGCGCGCGCGCAACTGCTCGCCCACGGCGACGCCGGTGTAACCCTCGGCGACGATGGCTTTGGCGGTGAGGGCCGCGGCAACCGAGCGGGCGTCGCGCAAGTAGCCGGTCTGCGGGTAGTCGCAGTCCTCGAAACCCAGGCGTCCGCGCGCGTCGTCCTCGCTGGCCTGCATCAGCGACTCGAAGCGGTCGCCCGGGCGGAAGGCGCCGAGGCGTTCGAGCAGGTCATGCAGCGTGGCCGGCCGCAGCTCGCGCGCGCGGTGGACGTTGAGATGCTCGCGCGTGTGCACCACCGCCAGCTCGCGGCAGGCCGCCGGCACGCGCAGACGCTCACTGACGGCTTCGACCAGGGCCACGCCGCGCTGCTCATGCAGCTTGTGCGCCGGCCATTCGGATGGCGGCGTCAGCGCCTTGCCCAGATCATGCACCAGCGCCGCGTAGCGCACCGGCAGCGGGTGGCCGGCGCGCCCGGCGGCGTCGATGCACATCAGCGTGTGCACGCCGGCATCGACCTCCGGGTGGTAGTCGGCGCGCTGTGGCACACCGAACAGCGCGTCCACTTCCGGCAGGATGCGCGCCAGCGCGCCGCAGGCGCGCAGGGTCTCGAAGTAGGTCGCGGGGCGCTCGTGCATCAGCGCGCGACTGGTTTCCTTCCACACCCGCTCGGGCACCAGATGGTCCACTTCGCCGCTGTCGACCATCGCGCGCATCAGCGCCAGCGTTTCCGGCGCGACCGTGAAGCCCAGCGGAGCGAAGCGGGTGTGAAAGCGGGCCACGCGCAGCACCCGCACCGGGTCCTCGGCAAATGCCGGCGAGACATGCCGCAGCAACCGTGCCTCCAGATCGCGACGGCCGCCGTAGGGATCGACCAGCGTGCCGTCGTCGGCCTGGGCGATGGCATTGATGGTCAGATCGCGCCGCAGCAGGTCGTCCTCGAGGCTGACGCCGGGGCCGGTGTGGAAGTGGAAGCCGTGATAGCCGCGCCCGGACTTGCGCTCGGTGCGCGCCAGCGCGTGCTCCTCGCCGGTCTGCGGCTCGAGGAACACCGGGAAGTCCTTGCCGACCGGCCTGTAGCCGGCGCGGCGCATGTCCTCGGGCGTGGCGCCGACCACCACCCAGTCGCGCTCGCCCGGCGGCAGTCCCAGCAGCGCATCGCGGACCGCGCCGCCCACGAGGTAGCGTTTCATCGGCATCTGGAGTTTTTTAGGGCTCGGGAGTGGTGATTGGCTGCAGCAGCGGCGCCGGGTCCTGCGGCTCGCCGCTGTGGCGCCAGCGGTAGGCGGCGACGTGCCAGAGCACGCGCTGCACGTAGCCGCGCGTCTGGTTGTAGGGCACGTTCTCGATCCAGAAGTCGGCGTCCATCGGCTGCGGCGGCAGCCAGCGCCGCACCGCGTTGGGCCCGGCATTGTAGGCCGCCAGCGCCGGCACGAACTGACCGTCGAAGCGGTTGCGCATCTCCTGGAGATAGGCCGCGCCCAGCGGAATGTTGACCTCCGGGCGCAGCAGCTCGCTGCTGCTGGGCAGCTGCGCGCCGTGGCGGCGTGCGACCGCACGCGCGGTCGGCAGCAGCAGCTGCAGCAGACCGTAGGCATTGGCCGACGAGATCGCGCGCGGATTGAACAGGCTTTCCTGGCGCATGACGCCGTAGATCAGCTCCGCCGGCACGCCGGCTTCGCGCGCGTGCATGCGGATTTCATCGACATAGGCGTCGGGATAACTGAGTTCGAGATGATCGAGCGCGTTCAGATCCGCCAGCATCGGCACGGCCTGGATATGCCAGCCCCAGTGCGAGGCCAGCCGCGCCGCCTGCAGGCGCATCGGCGCCTGCAGATCGCGCGTGGCCTGGCGCCATTCGGCGTTGGCCCAGTGGTCGCGGCCGATGAAGTGCAGCTCGCGGGCGCGGATGATGCCGGGGCGTTCCAGCAGCCGGCTCTGCGCGGCGAGATCCTCGGTGAACGGCCGCGAGCGCGGCCGGTAGCCGCGGTTCAGGCGCCACGCCGACAGCAGGCTGTAATAGCCGTTGTCCTGCGCCAGCGACTCGAAGATCTGCCGTGCCTGATCGGCGCGCCCGAGCTGTTCGAGGCTGCGCGCGCGCCAGTAGGCCCAGCGCGGCTCGGCGGCCAGCGCCGGCGGCAGACTGTGCAGCCACAGCGCCGCGAGATCGAAGCGCCGGTTCCACAGCGCCGCACGCACGCGCCACTCGTGCACGCTGGCGTCGGCCACCGACTCGGGCAGGCGCGCGAACGCGTCGACCGCGGCCGCGCGCCGGTCCCAGGCCAGGCCCAGCGCGGTGGCGCGCTGCAGTTCGGCATCCTGCTGCGGGTCGAAGCGCTCGCGGCCCAGACGCTGCAGCAACGCCTGGGCGTGATCGGGGTCGCGCGTGGCCAGTTTGGTATAGCCGGCCAGCAGTCCGTCCCATTCCACCGGCGCCGCCGGCCGCTGCGCCAGCGCGGCCAGCTCCGCAGCCGGGTCCTGCAGCAGGCGCAGCCACTGCGCCAGCGGCGCGGCCTGCGCCGCGGGCAGCCGGCGCAGCAGCCATTCCGCCAGTTCGCGGTTGTTGTCGGCCAGCGCCTTGCGCGTGCGCCGCTCCACCACCGCCGGGCTCAGCTGTCCCTGCCGCTCAAGCCACTCGAACGGCGCGATGCAGGACGGCGGCATCTGTGGCGCGTCCTGCCAGAAACGGCGCAGCTCGTCGCCGACCGCCTCGGGATCGCCCGTGGCGATGCGCGCGCGCGCGTACTGGCAGACCAGCTCGGGGGTGGCGCGCGCGGCGTCGTAATGCTGGAGAAAGACCGCCCAGTCGCCGCGCCGCGCCAGATCCAGCAGCCAGTCGTCGCGCAGATCGCGCGCGGCAGGCAGTTCCGGCTGCGCGGCGACAAAAGCGGCGATCTCGCGGTCCCGGGCTCCGGCCGGACCGGCGCGCAGTGCCGCGGCCAGGCGCGCGGCCTCGAGGTACGGATACAAGGCATAGTCGCGCAGCCCGGCAGTGTCGGCGGCGACACCGCGCTCGACCTGCTCGAGTGCGCGCTGGAAACGTTCGCGCGTCGCCGGCAGGTCGGCCGCGGCGGCCAGTGCCGGCGCGGCGGCGGTGGCGGCGGCGCCGATGCAGCGGAAGATCAGTCGCAGGTTCATCATCGGTTAGGATGCGCGCGCCTCATTGTAGTTCACCAGCGCCGCACCATCCGCCGCCACGGCGGCGCTGCGCTGCTGCCGACTGCCCGGAACCGTGCGCGATGGAACACTGGCTGATCTTCCTTGTCACCGGCGCCTGCGCCGGCCTGCTGGCCGGTCTGTTCGGCGTCGGCGGCGGCCTGATCATGGTGCCGGCACTGGCGCTGGTGCTGCGCGGCCAGCAGATCGCCGAGGCGGCCTACATGCAGGTGGCCATCGGCACCTCGCTGGCGGTGATCGCCGCCACCTCGATCTCGTCAACGCTCGCCCATCACCGGCGCGGCGGTGTTGCCTGGCCGACATTGGCGCGCTTTGCCCCCGGCCTGGCGGTGGGCGCGCTCGCCGGCGCGGTCGTCGCCGACGGCCTCAGCGGCCTGGCGCTGCAGCGCATCGTCGGCATCGGCGCACTGCTGGTGGCACTGCAGATGGCGCTGCGCCGCGGCGACGCCGGCGCGGCGTCCGGCGGGTTGCGCGCCGGACGCGCCGAGCTGGTCGCGGCCGGCGGACTGATCGGTGCGCTGTCGTCGCTGGTGGGCATCGGCGGCGGCTCGCTGACGGTGCCCTACCTGGGG
>JBFHQK010000034.1:0-15889 GCA_041592255.1 Fontimonas sp. | reverse complement strand
CCGGCTGATGGAATTCCGCACGCAGTACCCGGCCTTCGGCGGCACGTTTTCGCTGCACGATTCCAACGACAAGAGCGTCTGCATCGGCTGGCGCCAGGGCGCACAGCACTGCGAGCTGTTCGTCGACCTGCTTTTCAAGAAAGCGACCATCCACTACGTCGACCCGCACACGCAGCGGATCCTGACGCTGCAGTGCTGAGCCGGCGGCGTCACCAGTCCCCGCGCAGGACGTAAGTCGTCACCGGGGTCTCGATGCCCTTGACGTAGCGCCGGCGCTGCTGCGCCGGCAGCGACTCGCCGCTGTCGGCCAGCGTCGTCTCGTCGATGTGGATCTCGCCGTCGGCGGCCTTGTCGCACAGGTGCGACGCCAGGTTCACGGCCGGCCCGACCGCCATGTACTCATAGCGTCCGCCGTCGCCGAGAATGCCCACCGCGACACTGCCGCTGGCCACCCCCACGCCCAGGCCGAGTTCGGTCGAGTGGCGCCGCACGACCGGCCGCACCCGCGTCTGCAGGCGCCGCGCCAGCCCGATCGCGCGTTGCGCGCGGTCCTCGTAGGCCACCGGCGCCCCGATCAGGATCAGCGCGCCGTCTCCGGCCAGGTCCTTGACGGTGCCGCCGTAGTCGCGCGCCGCCGCACCGACCGCGGCGTAGAACGCACGCAGCAGCCGCATGACCTGCTCCGGGCTGTGCCCCTGAGCATGCGCGGTGAAGTTGCGGATGTCGCAGCACACCACCGCGATCTCACTGCGCTTGCGCGCCATCGCATGGCGCAGGCCGCGGCTGCGCACCAGCTCCGCCACTTGCGGCGACAGAAACTGCGCCATGAAGCTGCCGCGCGCGCCCTGGATCATGAAGTAGCGCAGCGCACCGAACAGGAACATCAGCTCGCCGACCGCAAGCGCCAGCGGCGCGAAGCGGGCCGGCAGCAGCAGGGAGCCGGCCAGAAACGGCATCGCCGCCAGCGCACCAAAAATGCGCACCTGCTCGGCGCGGTCGGGCCGGCTGCGCAGCAGCACCGCGCCGGAGGCCAGCACCAGCAGGCCGGCGGCGCTCGCCGTGACCAGGAACGCCGCAAAGCGCAGATCCGGCAGGCGCTGGGCGGCCATCGCCAGCGCCAGTTCGCGATAGCGCAAGTCCGGCAGCGCCGCCACCAGCAGGCCGTAGACCAGTCCCAGCCCCTGCGCGACGCGGATCAATCCACTCCGGCGCCGCTCTCCGGCCGAGTCGCGCACCGTGTACGAGGCACGCAGCCCCCACTCACAGCCGGCGATGAAGGTGGCCGCATCGAGCAGCCCCACGCCGCGCACCCACAGCGGCAGCGCGGGCTCCAGCCAGATCTCGACCACCTGCGCATTGGCGTACACCGCCGTGCCGAGCAGTCCCAGAAACGCCGCCAGCGCCCGGCTGGTCGGGCTGGCGCGATCGGTGAGCCAGAACACCAGACCCATGCCCAGGGCAAAGATCGCTACGACTTCATATCCGCTGGTCACCGGGCTTTGGGCATCTGTTATCGACAGGACAGGCTACTGTAGCGGGATCACGCGACGGGCGGAGGGCCACAGGCGCCCGTTCGACCGACGCTCGGCACCGTTAAACTTGTCCGCCCCTCCCGCTCCGTATCTTCATGCTCCTCGGTCTCAAGAATCTGTCGCTGCGCATCGGCGGCACGCAACTGCTCGATGGCGTCGAGTTCTCCATCGAGCCGCGCGAGCGCGTGTGCCTGGTCGGCCGCAACGGGGCCGGCACGTCGACCCGGCGGCGCGTGATCGCCGGCGAAGTCGCGGCCGACCACGGCGAAGTCGTGCGCGCGCAGAACATCAAGCTGGCGCGCCTGCAGCAGGACGTGCCTGCCGATCAGCCCGGCAGCGTCTACGAGGTCGTCGCCTCGGGCCTGGGTGAGCTCGGCCGGCTGGCGGCGCGCTTCCACCAGCTGTCGCACGCGCCTCACCCCGACCTCGACCGACTTGCCGCACTGCAGGCCGAGATCGACGCGCGCGGCGCGTGGACGGTCGAGAACCGCGTCGATGCCATCGTCTCGCGGCTCGGCCTGCCGGGCGACCACGCCTTCTCCGCACTCTCGGGCGGACAGAAGCGTCGTGTGCTGCTGGGACAGGCGCTGGTGACCGAACCGGATCTGCTGCTGCTCGACGAGCCGACCAACCATCTCGACATTCCCAGCATCACCGCGCTCGAGGAGCTGTTGCAGGACTTTGGCGGCGCGCTGATCTTCATCAGCCACGACCGCGCCTTTGTGCGTCGTCTGGCGACGCGGATCTGCGATCTCGACCGCGGCCGGCTCAGCTCCTGGTCCGGCGGCTGGGATGCCTACCTCAAGGGCAAGGCCGACGCGCTGCACGCCGAAGCCCGCGAGCATGCGCTGTTCGACAAGAAGCTGGCGCAGGAGGAGGCCTGGATCCGCAAGGGCGTTGAAGCCCGCCGCACGCGCAGCGCCGGCCGCGTCAAGGCGCTGATGGAGATGCGCGAGCAGTTCAACCGCCGGCGCAAGCGCGAAGGCGACGTCAAGCTCTCGGTGCAGGAGGCCGAGCGTTCCGGCAAGCTCGTCGCCGAGCTCGGCAACGTCAGTCACGCCTACAACGGCCGCACGCTGGTGCAGCGCCTGTCGACGGTCATCCTGCGCGGCGACAAGCTCGGCATCATCGGCCCCAACGGGGCCGGCAAGACCACCCTGCTCAACATCATCCTCGGCCAGCTCAGGCCCGACAGCGGCGAGGTCCGCCTCGGCACCAAGCTCGAAGTCGCCTACTTCGACCAGCTGCGCAGCCCGCTGCGCGACGCCGACAAGACCGCGGTCGACGCGGTCGGCGACGGCAAGGAGTTCGTGGAAATCGACGGCGCGCGCCGCCACGTCATCAGCTACCTGCAGGACTTCCTGTTCACGCCGGACCGCGCACGCGTGCCGGTGCGCGTGCTCTCCGGCGGCGAACGCAGCCGCCTGCTGCTGGCGCAGCTGTTCTGCAAGCCTTCGAACCTGCTGGTGCTCGACGAGCCGACCAACGATCTCGACATGGAGACGCTGGATCTGCTCGAAGAGCGCCTGATCGAGTACAGCGGCACGGTGCTGGTGGTCAGCCATGACCGCGAGTTTCTCGACAATGTGGTCAGCCGCAGCCTGGTGTTCGAAGGCAACGGGCACGTCGGCGACTATGTCGGCGGCTACGCCGACTGGTTGCGCCAGCGCCCCGCCGCCAGCGCCGCACCGGCTGCGCCGGCCGCCAAACCGGCGACGCCACCGCCGCCTGCAATCGCGCCGTCGCGCCTGAGCACCAAGGAGCGCCGTGAACTCGACGCCCTGCCGCGCAAGATCGAGCAACTCGAAGCCGAGCAGACCGCGCTGGCGGCGCAGATGGGCGCAGCCGGCTTCTACGACCAGCCGCGCGACAAGGTCGCCGGCGTCGAGCTGCGCCTGTCGTCGATCGAACGCGAACTCAGCGAAACCTATGCGCGCTGGGAGGCGCTCGAGGCGCTGCGCTGAGCCGCGCCGGGCGCCTCAGGCGATGAGCTGGCGGGCCTGCGCCAGCTGCGCTTCATCACCGGCCAGCAGGATCGACTCACGACCCGCCGCGAGCTGCAGCGCAGCGAAGGCCGGGATCGCGGCACAGTCGATCCCGGCCGCCTCGGCTTCGGTCAGCGCGCACACCCGCGCGACGGTCACCACATCGGCGTAGTCCGCGCGTCCGTCGTGACGACGCGACAGATCGGCCACGTCCAGCGGCAGTCGCGCCAGCTCCGGTGGAAACTGCCAGCCTTGCAGCAGCAGCGTGCCCACGCGCGCCTGCTCGAGTTCGATGGCGGCGTCGAGCTGATCGGGCTGCGACAGCAGTTCCGGCTGCGCCGCAACGATGCTCAGGATCGGCAGCTCGCCGATGCGATGGACCAGGCCCGCGAGCATCGCCTCATCACCATTCAGCCAGGGCGCCTTGAGCGCGATGAACCGGGAGAGCGCCGCAACTTCCACGCTGCGCCCCCACAGCCGGCTCATCCGCTGCTGCACGATCGCCGGCGCCTGCTGGCAGGCGACCTTCAGCGCAAAACCGATGACCAGCCGGCGCGTGGTGTCGACGCCGATGCGCGCGATGGCCAGATCGAGTCGGTTGACGCGTCGTGTCGCCCGGTACAGCGAGCTGTTGGCGACGCGCATCACCCGCGCCGCGAGCGCGGGATCCGCCGCGATCTCGATAGCCAACTGCTTGGCCTGCACCTCGCGGTCGCGCGCCGCCGCGGCCACGCGCGCGGCCACGCCCGGCAGGTTCGGCAGCAGCACGCCGCGCTCCAGAATCGCGGCCCGCAGGTCGTCCCGAATCGTATTCACCGGCGTCTGGTTCCCTCGCGGCGTGATCTCAGTCCGCGCGATCGCCCACGCAGCGCGCCCGCAGCGCGGCAAGCGCCACGCACCCGCCCCACCCCTTACGCGCGGTGCGCATCGTGCACGCTGATCCGGTTCCGGCCGGCCGCCTTGGCCGCGTACAGCGCCGCATCTGCATGCCGGATCAGATCGCGCAGTCCACCGTCTCCCTCGCCGCGGCCGGCCACGCCCAGGCTGATGGTGACCGACACGACGGCGTGGTCCACCGCCATCGGCGCGGCTTCGATCGCCGTGCGGATGCGCTCGGCGAGCTGCTGCGCCTGGCCGACGTCAGTGTCTGGCATCAGGATCGCAAACTCCTCGCCACCGTAGCGCGCAAAAACATCCGAGGCGCGCAAGTGCCGCGTCACCCGTGCCGCCACTTCCTGCAGCACCGCGTCACCGGCGGGATGGCCAAAACGATCGTTGACGTGCTTGAAGTGGTCGATGTCGAACATCACCAGCGACAGCGGCTGGCGGTAGCGCTGCGCCACCCGCAGCGCATGAATCGCCAGCGCGAAGAAGTGCCGCCGCCGATGGACGCCGGTGAGCTCATCAGTGCGCGCCAGCAGCTCCGCACGCTCAAGCGCGCGCTGCAGCGCATGGTTGCTGGCCTCAAGCGCCTGCTTGGCGGCCCGCAGTTCGCGGTCGGCAGCGGCCAGTCCGATCTCGGCCAGCTTGCGGGCCGTGATGTCGTCATGCGCCACGACCACGTAGTGCGCCCCGTCGATCTGGCAGCGGGTCACCCGGGCGATGAACCAGCGCTGCCTGTCCGGCGAGTTGCAGGGATACTCCATGGCGAAGTGATCGCTGCGGCCGTCAATCACCGTGCGCAATGCCTGCGCCAGCCGCGCTGCGTCAGCGTCGCCGCCACGGGCAGCACGCTCGCAGACCGCCAGATAGTTCTGGCCGATGTAATAGTCGCGCGCATTGCCCTGGTTGTTCGCCGCGAATTCACGCCACGGCAGATTGACATCCAGGATCGTCCCCCGTGCGTCCAGCACCGCGATATGTGCCGTCAACGCATCGAGCACCGTGACCGCGAATTCCGGCGACTGGTTCTGCATGCATCCTGACAGTATCGCCCGCAGGTGGGGCTCGCAAGCTGAACCACTGACGTCCGTTTTTTCCTCCACATGCCTGTGCAAGCATCGTCGGATCCGGCACAGTTCGCCGCTGCAGCGCAATTCACTCATCAGTCCGCCGCGGCGCCTGCCAGCGCCGCAGCCATCGGAGGTCCTGTTCGTGGAGGCATTTGTCGGCGCCATCAATGATCTGATCTGGAGCCGCGCGCTGATCGCGCTGTGTCTGGGTGCGGGTCTGTACTTTTCGATCCGCACGCGCTTCATGCAGGTGCGCGGACTGGGCGAGATGCTGCGCCTGATGCGAAGCGGCCGGGAGTCGCAGGCCGGTGTCTCGGCTTTCCAGGCGCTGGCGATGTCGCTGTCGGGTCGCGTCGGCACCGGCAACATCGCCGGCGTCGCCACGGCGATCACCTTCGGCGGACCGGGCGCGGTGTTCTGGATGTGGACGGTCGCGTTTCTCGGCGCCTCGACGGCGTATGTCGAATCGACGTTGGCGCAGATCTACAAGGAAACCGACGACAAGGGCCAGTATCGCGGCGGGCCGGCGTACTACATCGAAAAGGCGATGGGCCAGAAGTGGTACGCGTGGATCTTCGCCGTGGTGACCGTGGTGGCAACGGGCCTGCTGCTGCCCGGCGTACAGGCCAACAGCATCGCGCTGGGGATGCAGACTGCCTTCGGCATCGCCCCCAGCGTGTCGGCCGCCGCGATCGTGCTCGCGCTCGGCTTCATCATTTTCGGCGGGGTGCACCGCATTGCGCACTTCGCGCAGGTGGTCGTGCCGTTCATGGCGCTGGGCTACATCCTGGTCGCGCTGGTGGTCATGTTCCTCAACATCGGCAAGGTGCCGGAGGTGATTGCCCTGATCCTGCGCAGCGCCTTCGGCGCCGAAGCCGCCTTTGGCGCGGTGCTGGGACTTGCCGTCGAGTGGGGCGTCAAGCGCGGCATCTACTCCAACGAGGCCGGCCAGGGGACCGGGCCGCACCCGGCCGCCGCCGCGGAAGTCTCGCACCCCGCCAAGCAGGGCTACGTCCAGGCGTTCTCGGTCTATGTCGATACGCTGCTGGTGTGCACGGCCACGGCATTCATGATCCTGTCCACCGGCATGTACAACGTCATCGACCGCAGCGGCCGGCTGATCCGCGAGGCACTCCCCGGAGTGGAAGCCGGCCCCGGCTATGCGCAGAACGCGGTCGAATCGGTGCTGCCGGGCTACGGCGCCGCCTTCGTCGCGCTGGCGCTGCTGTTCTTCGCCTTCACGACCATCGTTGCCTATTACTACATGGCGGAAACCAACATCGCCTACATCAACCGGCGCGTGCACCGCCCCTGGATCGTGATGGTGCTGCGCATCGGGATTCTGGCTGCGGTGACTTACGGCACCGTGCGCAGCGCGAGTCTGGCCTGGGCCCTGGGCGACATCGGCGTCGGCCTGATGGCGTGGCTCAACATCATCGCGATCCTGATTCTGCAGCGGCCGGCACTGCTGGCGTTGCGGGATTACGAGGCGCAGAAGAAAGCCGGCAAGGATCCGGACTTCGACCCGGAGACGCTGGGCATCCACGGCGCGGACCTGTGGCGGCAGCCACGCAAGCGCCCTGAGCTCTAACCTGCTGCGGGAGCAACGGGATGGCGTCGCGCGCGGGGCTCGCGCGGGAGACTTGCGCTGGCCGTGAACGGACCGGCCGACGGCGGGTCCTATAAGGACCGCCTCGGAACATGACGTGACCGCCATCGCTGACATTCCGATCTTTCCGCTGCGCACTGTGCTCTACCCCGACGGCCAGCTGCCGCTGCGCATCTTCGAGCAGCGCTACGTCGACATGACCAAGGCCTGCATCAGCAGCGATGGCGCGTTCGGCGTATGCCTGATTCTCGACGGCAGCGAGGCCGGGGTGCCGGCCGTGCCGCACCGGGTCGGCTGCAGCGCGCGCATCGCGCAATGGGAGGTGCCCAGTCCGGGCCTGTTCAACCTGGTCGCGCGCGGCGAATCGGTGTTCCGGATTCATCAGCGCCGCACCATGCCCGACGGCCTGATCCGGGCGGAAGTCGAATACGAGCCCGCCGCTGCGCCGACGGCGCTGCCGGAGGCCTACTGCGGGCTGGCACAGATCCTGGAGGAAGTCATCCGGCAGGTCGGCGCGCAGGTGTTTTCCACACCGCTGCGGCTGGATGACGCGGCCTGGGTCTGTCACCGCCTCGCCGAGGTGCTGCCGCTACCGCTGGCCGCCCGCCAGCATCTGCTCGAAACCCGCGATCCGGAGGCCAAGACCGAACTCGTCGCGGAAATGCTGCGCACGATCGCCCGCCAGGAGCCGGATGCCTCCGGCGACTGAGCCGCGGCTGCGCCTTTTCCGCTACCCTGCGCGCCTTTCCCCGATGACCTCCGCCATGCGCCGCCGATCCACCGACCCCGTCCGCGACCCCGACGAATCTGACGATTCGCGCCCGAGCAAGACCCAGGTCAAGAAAGCCATGCTCGACCTGCAGGATCTGGGCAGCGAACTGCTCGAACTGCCACTGGCGGCGCTGGATGCGCTGGCGCTCGACGAGCGCCTGCGCGAAGCCATCGAGGACCTGCGTCGCACCACAGCGCACGGCGCGCGCAAGCGCCAGATGCAATATCTCGGCAAGTTGCTGCGCAGCGAAGATCCGGAGCCCCTGCGCGCCGCCCTCGCGGCCCATCGCCAGGGCAAGGTGCACGACGCGCAGGCGCTGCACGCCGTCGAGCGCTGGCGCGATCGCCTTCTCGCCGACGACAGCGCAGTCGACGCCTGGCGGCGCGAATACCCGCACAGCGACACGCCCCAGTTCCAGGCACTGCTGCACAAGGCGCGGCGCGAGGACGAAGATGTGCGCACTGCGCAGGGTCGCGGCGAACCCAAGCCCAAGGGGCGCTACTACCGCGAGCTGTTCCAGTCCATCCGCGCCGCGCTGAAGACCGCCGAAGCGCAGCGCTAGGTCCGCTTGAACAGCCGGCGCACTGCCGACACCCCCAGCAGCGCCAGCGCACCGGCGGCAACGCCGGCGAGCAGGTTCAGGACCAAGGGCGCGAGCGCCGAAACCGCCGGCCCGACCGCCGGCAATGTCCCCAGCGCCGCGGCGGCGCCTTCGCTGGCGTGGTGCAGCGGCGGCAGGCCGTGACTGAGGATGCCGCCGCCGACCAGAAACATGGCCGCAGTGCCGGCGATCGACAGCGTCCGCATCAGCAGCGGCGCCAGCCGCAGCAGCGCCCGGCCCATGGCCTGCGCCAGCGCCTGCGGCCGACGGTGCAGGTACAAGCCGGCGTCGTCGAGCTTGACGATGCCGGCCACCAGACCGTACACGCCCACCGTCATCAGCAGCGCGATGCCGCTGACGACGGCAACCTGCTTGCCGAAGGCGGCGTCGGCCACGCTGCCCAGCGTGATGACGACGATCTCCGCCGACAGAATGAAATCGGTGCGCACGGCGCCGCGGATCTTGCCGCGTTCCAGCGCAACGACGTCGACGGCCGGGTCGACGAGCACACGCACGTGCGTCGCGTGGCTGGCGGTGTCCTGCGCACGGCGGTGCGACCACCAGTGCAGCACCTTCTCGACACCTTCGTAGCACAGGTAGGCGCCGCCCAGCATCAGCAGCGGCATGATCGCCGCGGGCATCAGCGCGCTGATCGCTAGCGCCGCCGGCACCAGAATCAGCTTGTTGACCAGCGAGCCTTTCGCCACCGCCCACACCACCGGCAGCTCGCGGTCGGCCCGCACGCCGGCGACCTGCTGGGCATTGAGCGCAAGATCGTCGCCGAGCACGCCCGCCGTCTTTTTTGCCGCAACCTTGGTCAGCACCGCAACGTCGTCGAGCAGCGTCGCGATGTCATCGATCAGGGCCAGCAGGCTCGTGGCAGCCATCAGCGCGTGCTCCGTCCGGGGGGCGATTTCAGTCGAGCAATTCGAAGCGCAGCCCGGCGTGCGTGCGCAGGCGTTCGATCAGGCGCTCGCCCAGCAGGGTCGCCGGCGTCCAGAATCCACCGGCATGCGCGTCCCTGGGGGTGTCGAGCGCAAGGCACGCCGCCGCTTCGCCGAGCATCTTGGCCGTCGAGCCGTAGCCCGGATCGCGATCGCCGGTGACCTGCGCGCGCAGGCTGCGTCCATCGGCGGTCGTGCCAAAGAACCGGATGTCATAGAACCCTTGCGCCTGGTCCGTCGGGCTGGGGCCCTCGCCAGGCTTGGGCACCACGAAGCGCTCCAGCACCCAGCGCGCCGGCGGCAGCAGCGCTGCCGCGACGAAGCCTGCAAGCCCGCTGGCGACGCCGATCGCGGCCATGCGGCCCTTGACGCCGGGGCCGGTCATCAAGGCTTCGTCGTAGACGAAATCGTGGCCATAGGCGTCGCCGCTGAGCGCGTTGCTGCGATGGACGACGCGGGTATTGATCCCGCCCATGATGAACGGCGCCAGCCAGCTGCCGGCCTGGGCATCGAACTCGGCGAAGCGCACCTCGGGCTGACGCGGTCGTCCGGCACCGCGGTCGTCGGTGAACGCAAACGGGTTCTGCATGAGCTTGCGCAGCGCCGGATCGCGGGTCATCTCGCGCATGACGTTCATCATGCTGGCGACAGTACCGCCGGAAAACCCGCCGCGCAGCGCCTTGACACGCAGCTTCACGCGCGTGCACGGCTGCCCGAAACGGCGCAGCGCCTCGCGCTGCAGGAATTGCACGCCCAGGTCCGAGGGAATCGAGTCGAACCCGCAGCAGTGCACGATGCGCGCGCCGCTGCGTTGAGCGGCCGGCCCGTGCGTTTCGATCATGCGCGCGATCCACTGCACCTCGCCGGTCAGGTCGCAGTAATCCGTGCCGGTCTCGGCGCAGACCTTGACCAGCGTCGACCCGTAGAGCGCATAAGGCCCCACCGTCGACACCACGACCTGCGTGTGCGCGCACAGCCGGCGCAGCGCCGCCTCGTCCGCCGCATCGGCAACGATCAGCGGCAGCGCCGCGGCGCCGTCGCCCAGCCGTGTGCGCAGCTCGTGCAGCCTGGACTCCGAGCGCCCGGCAATCGCCCAGCGCAGCGCCCCGCCAACGCCGTGGCGCTCGAGCAGATAGCGACTGAGGATCTGCCCCACGAAGCTGGTCGCGCCGAAGACCACAATTTGGTATTCGCCCATCGCTGCCTCTCCCCCGGATCTGGTTTATCGGTGTGCGCGGCTCCTGCCGCGGTGCGCTGAGCATAACCGGCGCCGCCGGGCGCAGCGATGGCCGGTCCGGGACCGCCCGATCCGCGCCGACGGCCGCTCTGCGCGGCGCACCGGTGCCGGTTCCCGCGTCCGGACGTGTAAACTCCACCCATGACGCTTGACTCCCCTCACGCCCCCTGGCGCTTTTCGGTTGCGCCGATGATGGACTGGACCGACCGGCACTGCCGGTTCTTCCTGCGCCAGATCTCGCGGCACGCCCGGCTGTACACCGAAATGGTGTGCACCCCGGCCCTGATCCACGGCTCGCGCCGGCGCCTGCTGCGCTTCGATCCGGCCGAACATCCGGTGGCGCTGCAGCTGGGCGGTGCCGAGCTCGATGAGCTGGCGCAGTGCGCCGAACTCGGCGAGCGCTGGGGCTACGATGAAATCAACCTCAACTGCGGCTGCCCGTCCGACCGCGTGCAGGACGGGCGTTTCGGCGCCTGCCTGATGCGCGAACCCGAGCACGTCGCCGAGGCGGTGCGAACGATGCGCGCGGCGACGCGGCTGCCGGTCACGGTCAAGCACCGCATCGGCGTCGACGAGTCCGAGGACTACGCCTTCATGCACCATTTCGTCGAAACCGTCGCCGCGGCCGGTTGCGAAGTGTTCATCGTGCATGCGCGCAAGGCCTGGCTCAAAGGGCTTTCGCCCAAGGAAAACCGCGAGATCCCGCCGCTGCAGTACGAGCTGGTCTATCGCCTCAAGCAGGATTTCCCGCAGCTGACGATCGTGATCAACGGCGGCATCAAGACGCTCGATGCCTGTGACGAGCACCTGCGCCACGTCGACGGCGTGATGCTCGGTCGCGAGGTTTACGACCATCCCTACCTGCTCGCCGAAGTCGACCAGCGGCTGTTTGCGGATGCACGTCCGGCGCCGACGCGCCACGAGGTGATCGAACGCCTCAAGCCCTATGTCGCGCGCGAGCTCGATGAGGGCGCGCAGCTCAACCACATCACACGTCACATCCTCGGCCTGTATCGCGGCCTGCCCGGCGGACGCGCGTTCCGCCGCACGCTGTCCGAGGGCGTGCACCATGGCGGCGGCGATCTCGACCTGCTCGATGACGCGCTCGCCGACGTCGACTCCGCCCCTTCCCACGCTTTCGCTGCCTGAACGATCGCCTGGCCATGAAAAACCTGATTGCCACCCTTGTCCTGGGACTTACGATGACCGCTGCCACCGCTGCCGAACCCGTCCGCGTACTCATGGAAACCTCCATGGGACCGATCACGCTCGAACTCGACGCTGACAAAGCGCCCAAGACCGTTGCTAACTTCGTTCAGTATGTGAAGGACAAGCACTACGACGGCCTGGTGTTCCACCGCGTGATCAAGGAGTTCATGATCCAGGGCGGCGGCTACGACCAGAGCTATGCGCAGCGCAAGACCCGCGCGCCGATCGAGAACGAAGCCAAGAACGGCCTGCTCAACGCGCGCGGCACCATCGCGATGGCGCGCACCAGCGATCCGCACTCGGCCAGCTCGCAGTTCTTCATCAATCACGTCGACAACCGCAACCTCGACTTTCCCAGCTTCGATGGCTGGGGCTACGCGGTGTTCGGCAAGGTCGTTGCCGGCATGGAGGTGGTCGACAAGATCGCCGCCACCCCGACCGGGGCGATCCGCCCGTTCGGCCGCGACGTGCCGGTCACGCCGGTGCTGATCGAGCGCGCAACCGTGATTGAGGCCAAGCCGGCCACGAAGTAAGCCGTAGGCAGGAGTCGCGATGGCGACACTGTTCCTGTCCGATCTGCATCTGCCCGCCGAGCCCTCGCCGCTGCGCGAGGGCTTTCTGCGTTTCCTGACCGGTCCCGCACGCACGGCGCAGGCGGTCTATCTGCTCGGCGACGTCTTCGAGTACTGGATCGGCGACGACTGCGGGCTGCGCAGCTACGCTGCCGAAATCGAGGCCCTGCGCCAGCTGACGGCCGCCGGCGTTGCGGTGCACTTCATGCACGGCAATCGTGACTTCCTCGTCGGACGCGCGTTCGCGCGTGCCACTGGCGTCGCACTGCTGCGCGACCCGACGATCATCTCGCTCGACGGCCGGCCGGCGCTGCTGTCGCACGGCGACCGCTGGTGCACGGATGATCGCAGCTATCAGCGCTGGCGCCGCTTCTCGCGTAATCCGCTGACGCAATGGCTGTTCCTGAAACTGCCCGAGGCGCGGCGCCAGCGCGTTGCCGGCGGCGTGCGCGACCAGAGCACCGCGGCCAAGCGCCACAAGGCCGACACCATCATGGACGTCAACGCCAGCGCCGTGACCGCGGCCTTACGCCGGCACGCTGTCGACCTCATCATTCATGGTCACACCCATCGTCCGGCGGACCACCGGCTGCAGCTCGGCGGCCGCGAGGCGCAGCGTGTGGTGCTCGCCGACTGGCACCCTGACCGCATGGAGTACCTGGCTGCAGAGCACGGGACCCTGCGCCGCGTGCAACTGCCAACCGCCGGCGCCTGACACCGCTCGCAGTCCGCCTGAACACCGTGCGCAGGCGCGGTCGTCCCCACCGGTTCAGCCGACCGCAGTCTCCGTCAGGCCTTCCAGCCCCAGCTCGGCGTCGACAAACCCCGCCTGCCGCCGCGCCTCGCGGTTGAACGGTGGCTGCAGGCGCACACCGTGCCCCGCCAGGAGCTGCTTGAACGTCGCCGCCGGCTCGACGCCGCGCTGCGCACACAGGTGGCGGAACCAGTGCGTGCCGATCGCCACATGGCGCACCTCCTCGGCGAGGATGATCTGCAGCAGCGCCAGCGTTTCTAAATCGCCGACATCGCGCAGCCGCGCGATGATGGCCGGCGTCACGTCAAGACCGCGGGCCTCGAGCACCCGCGGCACCAGCGCCATGCGCACCAGCGCATCGTGCGCGGTCTTCTCGGCGGCCTCCCAGAGTCCGTTGTGCGCCGCGAAGTCGCCGTAGTCGTATCCCAACTCAAGCAGCCGCCCGCGCAGCATCCGGAAATGGCGGGCCTCATCGCGGGCGACGCTGATCCAGTCGCGGTAGAACGCCAGCGGCAAGCCATCGAAGCGACACACCGCATCCAGCGCGAGATTGATGGCGTTGAACTCGATGTGGGTGACGGCGTGCACCAGCGCCGCCCGCCCCTCGGCGGTGCCCAGCCCGCGCCGCGGCACTGCCCGCGGCAACACCAGGACCGGACGCTCGGGACGCCCCGGCACCTGATGCCAGTCGCCGGCGACCGCTGCGCTGGGCACATCGTCCAGCTGCAGCGCGTCCACCGCCGCACACTTGAGCAGCGGGTCGCGTTGCGTCAGCGCGGCGAATGCCGCGGCGCGCCATGCCATCAAGCAAGCCCGCGCGCCAGATCGGTGCGGATATCGTCGAGATCTTCGAGGCCCACCGCGACACGCACCAGCCCTTCGCTGATGCCTGCCGCGGCGCGTGCCTCGGGCGTGATGCGGCCGTGAGTCGTCGTCGCCGGGTGCGTGATCGTGGTGCGCGTGTCACCGAGGTTGGCGGTGATCGAGATCATGCGGGTGCTGTCGATCAGCTTCCATGCGGCCTCGCGGCCGCCGGCGAGCTCGAAACTCACGAGTCCGCCGAATCCGCTCTGCTGCCGCTGCGCGAGCGCATGCTGCGGGTGGCTGGCAAGGCCGGGATAGAAGACCCGCGCGACGCCGGGCTGCGCCTCCAGCCATTGGGCCAGTGCAGCGGCGTTGGCGCAATGCGCCTTCATCCGCACCGACAGGGTCTCCAGCCCCTTGAGGAATACCCAGGCGTTGAACGGGCTCATGCACGGCCCCGCCGTCCGCATGAATCCGAACACGTCCTTGCCGACGCGCTCGGCATCGCCGACGATTGCGCCGCCGACACAGCGGCCCTGCCCGTCGATGTACTTGGTCGCCGAATGAATCACGAAGTCGGCGCCCAGCTTCAGCGGCTGCTGCAACACCGGCGTCAGAAAGCAGTTGTCGACACACAGCCATGCGCCGTGCCGGTGCGCGATCTCGGCCAGCGCGCCGATGTCCGCCAGCCCGCACAACGGATTCGACGGCGTCTCGACGAACAGCAGTCGCGTGTTGGGCCGCAGCGCCGCCTGCCATGCCGCCGCATCGGTCATCTCGACGTAGCTCGTCGTCAGCCCGCAGCGCGTGAGCACGTTGTTGAACAGATTGATGGTCGAGCCGAACAGGCCACGCGAGGCGACGATGTGATCGCCCTGCTTGAGCAGCGCCAGGCACAGACTCAGGATCGCGGCCATGCCGCTGGCGGTTGCCACACAGCTCTGGCCGCCCTCCATCGCCGCGAGCCGGCGCTCGAACGCCTCGACGGTGGGATTGGTGAAGCGCGAGTAGATGTAACCGGGCAGCTCGCCCTGGAACACGGCGGCAGCCTCGGCGGCGCTGCCGAAGACGTAGCTGGAGGTCAGCGCCAGTGACGCCGAGTGCTCACGCTGCTCGGTCCGCGGCTCCGCGGCGCGGATCCCGCGCGTCGCAAAGCCCCATTCAGGGTCGAAGAAATCGCTCATGACCGGCTAGTTTCCGGTTTCCGGTTGGTACTTTCCAGCGCCGCGGCCAGGACCACGGCGCGGACCCGCGCCGCGGTCAGACGCTGTTCGACAGCTCGATCACCGTCTGCGAACGCTGGCGTGCGGCCTTGGCCGAGTCCGAGCGGAACAGCTCGAGCTGGCTGAGATACTCCGCCGTGACGTCCTGGGTGATGTACTCGCCGGTGAACACCGAGCAGTCGAAGCGCGTGATCGCGGGGTTGCCCGCACGCACCGCTTCGATGAGATCCTCCAGATCCTGATAGATCAGCCGGTCGGCGCCAAGCAGCGCCTGCAGCTCGGCAACGCTGCGTCCGTGCGCGATCAGTTCGGAGCTGGTCGGCATGTCAATGCCGTAGACATTGGGGAAGCGCACCGGCGGCGCGGCGGACGCCAGATAGACCTTCTTGGCGCCGGCCTCGCGCGCCATCTCGACGATCTCCTTCGATGTCGTGCCGCGGACAATCGAATCGTCGACCAGCAGCACGTTCTTGCCGCGGAACTCGAGGTCCACCGGATTGAGCTTCTGGCGCACCGACTTCTTGCGCTGGGCCTGGCCCGGCATGATGAAGGTGCGTCCAATGTAGCGGTTCTTGATGAACCCTTCGCGGTAGGCAAGATTGAGCTGGTTCGACAGCTGCATCGCGGCGGGACGGCTGGAGTCCGGTATCGGAATGACCACGTCAATGTCGAGACCGGAAAAATCCTTGTCGATT